>JAGNUJ010000077.1 GCA_017987055.1 Giesbergeria sp. | reverse complement strand
GTAGCGACTGTGCCGACAGTCTGCGCCTCATGGGATGAACCGCTGCTGAACCACGCGCTGATGCGTCAACGCCCCGGCGCTGTCGGCACCACCGGCAGCGCTGACTCTGGCACCTGCTGTTGCTGCGCCCACAGGTGCTGTAGCTGCGCCAGTTCGACGTCAAAACGCTGGTGGATGCGGCGCTTTTCTTGCGCTTGGGTGGCCAAAAAGCGCTGGCGCTCTTGCGTGCTTTCGTCGTTTTCTGCCAGCTGGCGGCGCAGCGTCATGGGGGCGCTGTTGGGGTTCTTGCGGTAGAACTCCATTTCCACCTCCAGCGTTTGGCGCTGTGCGCGCAGCACTTGGATGTGCTGCAAGGCGGCGGCGCTGACGTCGTCGATCAGCGCAATGGCGGCGGTGCGCTCGATGTCGTGGGTGGCTTTGTCGGGGTAACGCGAGGTCAACACCCGCTCGCGGCGGCGTTCTTCGACCAAGCGCATCCGCTCTTCGTGGTCTTTGCGCCGCTGCGCTTCTTGCACGGCGCGCTCGTGGTCGGTCAGCGTTGGGCCGACCACGCGGCGCACGGTGCCCGAGGGGCTCAATTCGCGCTGCTCGCGATCGATGCATTCAGCAATCGGGCGGTCTGAGGTGAGTTTGCGGCCATTTTTGTCAATGCAGGTGTAAATGCTGCTGGCCCCAGCGGCACTGGCGCCACTTTGCGCCCACGCACCAGCGCCCCAGCCTAGGCAGGCCACAACAAGCCCTCCCGCTGCAATCGTCCGTGCCAACCTGCTGCTGTTCAATGGATTTACCCCGCTTCAACACCATAACGCTGGCGATAGGCCAGCACGCGCTCGTGGTGGGCCGCCATGTCAGCACCCGCCGTGTGCGAAAGATACCGCAATAAGTCAGCCAGCGTGGCAATGGCGCAGACCTGCAAACCCAACTGGTTGCGCACGTATTGCACCGCGCTGTGCGCCACATCGTGGCCGTTCTCGGTGGCCATTTCTTGGCGGTCTAGGGCAATGGCCACGGCGTGCGGCGTGGCGCCAGCGGCTTGGATCAGCGCAATCGACTCGCGCGCCGCCGTGCCCGCCGACATCACGTCGTCAATGATCAGCACCCGCCCTTGCAGCGGCGCGCCGACCAGCGAGCCGCCCTCGCCGTGGTCTTTGGCCTCTTTGCGGTTGTAGGCAAACGGCACGTTGCGGCCTTGGCGCGCCAGCTCGACGGCGACGGTAGCGGCCAGCGGAATGCCCTTGTAGGCCGGGCCAAACACCATATCGAACTCGATGCCGCTGGCCAGCAGGGCCTGTGCATAGAATTGCGCCAGCCGCCCCATTTGGGCGCCGTCGTTGAACAGGCCAGCGTTAAAAAAATACGGACTCATGCGGCCCGCCTTGGTTTTGAAATCACCAAAGCGCAGCACCCCTGAGGCGACAGCAAAACCCACAAAATCTTCTGCCAAACCGCTGTGCTGCGGTGCCTGCGCGCTACCAACCACCATGGAACACTCCTTGTTGAAGTTCATTAGCCGCCCCGTAGATAGCGGCCATACGGCCCAATTGTATATCGGTATATCCGCGTATTTATAAAATGAAAACCAACCGCAAAGCGCAGCCATGAAACCCTTTTTAAAATGGGCTGGCGGCAAATATAAAATTGTCGATAGAATTTTATTGGCATTACCACCGGCCAAAAAATTAGTAGAGCCTTTCGTCGGCTCAGGCGCTGTGTTTTTAAATACTGATTACGATAATTTTTTGCTGGCAGATACCAACCCCGACCTGATTCACCTGTACCGCGAGGTGCAAAAATCAGGCGATAATTTTATAGACGAAGCTGCCCGTCTGTTTGCCCCTGAAAATAACACCGAAGCCGCCTTTTACCAACTGCGCGATGAATTTAACCAATGCACCAATATCCGTCGCCGCGCAGCACTATTTGTCTATTTAAATCGGCATTGCTTTAATGGCCTGTGCCGCTACAACGCCAAAGGCAAATTTAACGTCCCTTTTGGGCGCTATAGCAAACCAGCTTTTCCAACTGCTGAAGTGCAAAATTTTCACCTTCGGGCACAAAAGGCCGAGTTTATTTTGTCCGACTTTCGCAGCACCATGCAAAGTGTGCTGGCAACTTCTGCGGGCAGCGCTGTGGTGTATTGCGACCCGCCGTATGTACCGCTGACGCAAACCGCTAATTTCAGCGATTACACCAAAGAAGGTTTTGGCCCACAAGACCAAAAAGACCTGGCCAACCAAGCGCGCCAACTGTGCGCGCAAGGCATTGCCGTCGTTATCAGCAACCACGACACCGAATTTACCCAAGACATCTACGCGGGGGCAGCCATCAGCCGTTTTGAGGTGCAGCGTTTTATTTCTAGCAAAGTAAAAAACCGCTTAAAGGCCGCAGAATTGCTGGCTGTTTTTTCCTGATAATTGATGGCATTGCGTGCTTTAAATCTTGGCTAGCCAGCGCTCAGAAAACGCCACGACTGTGACACACTGCGGCAGTGCCGCTTGCAGTGCGGCGCGTTTTACCAAACGGCCTTCTGTGTGATAAAAACCTTGGCCAACCGGGGTGGTGGTTTGCTTGCGTGGAAAGTCATTGATATTCTGCACAAACCACGCTCTGGCCGCGGCCAAATCAATCACATGGATTTCTTTGTGCAAAAAATAATAGAAAAAATAATCTGCCTCAGAATACATAAAACAGCCAGGGGTGTTTTTCTCTACATTGCTGAAGGTTTCAAAAAAATAATTACCGGTTTGATAATAATTATCAACCTTGACTTCGACAAGCACCTGCTTTCTCTCCCCTTTGAACTCCCGTGTCCAAATCAGATCAATGTCTTTGCGGCGGTACGCCTCATCGTCTTCGACGTTTTCAATATGAACCGTGGTCGATTGTGTTTGCAAATAGCCGACGATATGCTCGGTGCCAATACGCGCAGTTTCGCTGGCGTCTTGCATTGAATAACTTTTTAAGCGCATAAATATATTTTCACAAGGACAATTGTCGCCATGCTTCGTGTCATTACTGCCAATTTGAATGGCGTTCGCTCTGCAGCCAGCAAAGGTTTTTTTGATTGGCTTACGCAGCAAAATGCCGCTGTGGTTGGTGTGCAAGAAATAAAAGCCCAGCACGAGCAGGTGGATGGTGTTTTTTCTCAGGCCAACGCCTTGACCGGGCATTTTCACTATGCCCAAAAAAAGGGTTACTCTGGCGTGGGGCTGTATACGCAGCCCGAGCCCAGCGACGTGATCGTCGGCCAAGTGTCGCCCGAGTTTGATGCCGAAGGGCGTTGGATTGAAAAGCGCTTTGACAAGCCAGGTCGCAAGCTGAGTTTTATCAGCAGCTATTTTCCCAGCGGATCCTCGGGCGAAGAGCGCCAGCAGGCCAAGTTTCGTTTTTTAGACATCATTTATCCCAAAATTGCCGCCATGCAGCAAGAAGGGCGCGAGTTCATCTTAATGGGCGACATCAACATTGCGCACCAGCAGCAAGACCTAAAAAATTGGCGCAGTAATCAAAAAAACTCTGGTTTTCTGCCCGAAGAGCGTGCGTGGATGACGCAGCTCTTGGCCGACGGCGCACTGGTCGATGTCTACCGCGCGCTGCACCCCGAGGCCACCGACGCTTGCTACACCTGGTGGAGCAATCGCGGCCAAGCCTATGCCAACAACGTCGGCTGGCGCTTGGATTACCAAATCGCCACGCCGGCGCTGGCGGCACTGGCGCGGCAAGCCTCGGTGTTCAAAACCCAGCGCTTTTCCGACCACGCGCCCTTGAGTATTGACTACGCGCTGACGCTGTAACCAGAAGTGTCGTATGGTGGCAAACGCTTCATTTTTTAGCCCCGCTGCCATGAACCCTCTAGCCACTGAGTCCGCCGCCTCTCTACAGGCGAGCCCCGACGCGCCGGCACCCGGCGCGCATTTTGAACCAGCGAGCAACGAGGCGCTGTGGCAGCTGCTCAGCGCGCCGCATCCGCTGACCGGCTCGGCTAAACACCTGGGCGAAGCCTTGGTCAACGCCGGCATCGTGCAAGCCGGCGCAGTCAGCGATGCCCTGAAGCTGCAACACCATGAGCGCGATCGGGGTCTGCGCCGCTTGCTCGGACAAATTTTGGTCGGTCTGGGCAGCGTCACGCAAGACCAGTTGCGCCAAGTGATTGCCACTTGGCTGGGTGACTACGTGGTGCATCCACGTATGTTGCGCCCGGACGCGGCCGCACTGGCGCTGGTGCCGCGCCAAATCGCCGAGCGCGAATCGGTGCTGCCACTGCTGGCGCGCGAAGATACTTTGGTAGTGCTAATGGCCGACCCGCGCGACCGGGTGCTGCTCGATGAGCTGCGCTTTTTAACGCAGCGCCGGCTGATTGCCCTGAGCGCTGCACCGGGCACACTGGCGCCGGGCATAGCCAAAGCCTACGCAGTACACCCCTCAGGCCCCACGCAAACAACCACATCGACCACATCAGTCACATCAACTGCACTGAACACGCCGACTGCACCAACGGCGCGCGCTAGCGCACAAGAGTTGGCGAGCACACTGGCCAGCGCACCAACAGACAACGAGGCCGACACCGGTGAAGTGGTCAACGAATCGGACAACACGCTGGTGCGGCTGATCAACTCCTTGATTTCTGAAGCCATTGCCCAGCGCGCCTCGGACATCCACATCGAAACCGAGCCAGCACCCCGTCCAGTGCGGGTACGGTTTCGCATCGATGGCGAGCTGCGCCCCTATCTGGAGCTGCCGGCGCGCTTTCGCTTTGCCATGGTGGCGCGCATCAAAATCATGGCCAGCATAGATATTTCGGAGCACCGCAAACCGCAAGACGGCAAGATCGATTTCTCGCGCTTTGGCGGGCCACCGGTCGAGTTGCGCGTGGTCACCGTCCCCACGTCACGCGGCCTGCAAGACGTGGTGCTGCGCGTGCTAGCCAGCGCCAAGCCACTGCCGCTGGACGGCATTGGCTTAAACCCAAGCAACTTGCTGGCACTGCGCAGTGCGGTGCAAAAAAGCTATGGCTTGGTGCTGGTCTGCGGCCCGACAGGCTGCGGTAAAACGACCTCGCTGCATTCGGTGATCAGCGACATCAACACCGCTGGCCGCAAAATTTGGACTGCCGAAGATCCGATTGAAATCACCCAAAGCGGCCTGCGCCAAGTGCAGATAAATCCGCGTATCGGCTGGACGTTTGCCGCCGCCATGCGCACGTTTTTGCGTGCCGACCCGGACGTGATCATGATTGGCGAAATGCGCGACGAGGAAACCGCCCGTATCGCCATCGAGGCCTCGCTGACAGGCCACTTAGTGCTATCGACGCTGCACACCAACTCCGCGCCCGAGAGCATTGCGCGCCTGCTGGAAATGGGGCTGGATCCGTTTAATTTTTCTGACTCGCTGTTGGCGATTTTGGCGCAGCGGCTGGTGCGACGCCTGTGTACTGCCTGCCGCCAGCCCCAGCCGCTGAGCGCCGCGCAGCAAGACCAGCTGGCCGATCAATACTTGGCCAGTACCGGCGACCACAGCAGCACGGCACGTGCCGCACAAATCGAGCGCTGGCAGGCCAGCTACGCCCAAGCCGGCGGCCACCTGTCGCTATGGCAGCACAGCGGCTGCGACAAATGCGAGCACAGCGGCTACCACGGACGCTTGGGCATCCACGAGCTGATGCTCAGTGACGACAGCATCCGCCAGCACATTCGCCACCGCGCGCCGGCCAGCGAGATTCGCCTCTCGGCGCTGGCGGTCGGGATGCACACCCTGCGCCAAGACGGCATCGAAAAAGCGCTGCAAGGCCTGACCGATATGAACGAGGTGCTGGCCGCTACCAATCTGTAGCTGAGAGCGGCGCCGCCGCCACCCTATGATCGGCCCAACCACCACCACCGACCCGATCCCATGCTCCAGTACCTCACCGTTCCCGTCACCCGGTTTCAGCAAAACTGCTCCATCGTTTGGTGCGATGCCACAAAAGAGGCGGCGCTGATTGATGCGGGGGGCGACATTGCCGTTTTGCTGGCGCAAATCGCCGAGTTGGGCTTGACGCTCAAGGCGCTGTGGGTGACGCACGCGCACATCGACCACGCCGGCGGCGTCGGCGAGCTGGCCAATACCTACGCGCTGCCCATCATTGGCCCGCACCCGGGCGATCAGTTTTGGATTGATGGCTTGGCGCAGCAAAGCGTTTCGTTTGGCTTTGCGCCGGCGCAGCCGTTTACGCCCACGCGCTGGCTGCACGATGGCGATACGGTGCAAATTGGCCACGAGACGCTGAACGTGCGCCACTGCCCCGGCCACACCCCCGGCCACGTTGTCTTTCACGCGCCGCAAATTGAGCGCGTGTTTGTTGGCGATGTCTTGTTTGCCGGCAGCATTGGCCGCACCGATTTTCCGCAGGGCGACCACGACCAGCTGATCAGCAGCATCACCCAGCGCCTGTGGCCGATGGGCAACGAGACCGTCTTCATCCCCGGCCACGGCCCCGAAAGCACGCTGGGGCGCGAGCGGCGCACCAACCCCTATGTGCGCGGCACCTGATCAAAATAAATAGCTACTAGCGCAGACTGCACAAGCGTTTCAGGCTGTTTTTCACCTGAAACGCTTGCATCACGTGCGCTTACAGCTATTATTTTTGATACGGCAGCGGCGCGCCTTGGCGTGCGGCGAGGTACAGGCGTTGCACCTTGGGCACGTTGTCTTGCAGCTCGCGGATGCGCGCTGGGCCGCTGGGGTGGGTGGACAAGAAAGCCAGCCCGCCGCCACCGCCGCCGGTGGCTTGGCCCATTTTTTGCCACAGGCTGACACCGGCCTGCGGGTTGTAGCCCGCGCGCGCCGCCAGCTCTAGGCCGACCAAGTCGGCATCGCTCTCGTCGCCCCGGCTGAATTTGAGGCTGAGTAACTGCCCGCCCAAGCTGGCGGCCACGTTGCCCAAATCACCCAAACCGAGCAACTGCGCTCCTAGGCGCAGGCCGATGTTGGTGGCTTGGCTTTTGGCCATTTGCGCGCGGGCGTGTTCGCGCAGGGCGTGCGCCATCTCATGCCCCATCACCATCGCCGCTTCGTCGTCGGTGAGTTTGAGCTGGTCGAGGATGCCGGTGTAGAAGGCAATCTTGCCGCCGGGCATACAAAAAGCGTTGATGTCTTTGCTGCCAATCAGGTTGACCTCCCAGCGCCAATCACGCGCACGCGGGTTCCACTGCGTGGCAAACGGCACCAAGCGGCGCGCAATGG
>JAGNUJ010000076.1 GCA_017987055.1 Giesbergeria sp. | reverse complement strand
ACCAAAATAACGTCCGCATTCTTGATGTCGACCCAATGGTTCGTCATCGCTCCACGGCCAAACGTCGGGGCAAGACCTGCCACCGTCGGGCCGTGTCAGACACGTGCTTGGTTATCGAGTGCGAGCAAACCCCAGCTGCGGGCAACCTTGTGCGTGACGTAGCCAGCTTCGTTGCTGGACGCCGAGGCGGCCAGCATGCCGGTGGTCAGCCAGCGGTTGACCGTCAGGCCGTCTTCGGTCTTTTCGACGAAGTTGGCGTCGCGGTCTTCTTTGAGCAGTTTGGTGATGCGCGTCAGCGCGTCGTCCCACGACAAGCGCTTCCACTCGTTGGAGCCGGGCGCGCGGTATTCGGGGAACTGCAAGCGGTTGGGGCTGTGGACAAAGTCCAGCAAACCCGCGCCCTTGGGGCACA
The DNA here is from genome assembly GCA_017987055.1 of Giesbergeria sp. Lineage (GTDB taxonomy): Bacteria > Pseudomonadota > Gammaproteobacteria > Burkholderiales > Burkholderiaceae_C > Simplicispira. The sequence goes on along the minus strand of JAGNUJ010000076.1, from coordinate 6,824 downwards.
GCGTGCCGCGGTTGACCGGATGGTCCGGATCGCCCTCGACGTGCATCACCGACAAGCGGGTGTTTTTGCTGCCATCGCCGATGGCGTACATCAAAATGCCGCAGCCGACCGAGCAGTAGGTACAGGTTTGGCGCGTCACGGTCGTGGCGGCGAGCTTGTATTGGCGCGCTTCAGCCAGCGCATTGGTGGGCGAAAAACCCATCAATGCAAGGCTAGAGCCTGCCAGTGTGGAGCCAGTCACTTGCATGAACTGGCGCCGAGAATATTGCACCATCGTGGTACCTCTTTTGAAATGGGTTATTTGCATTCCCATTCTAGAAGGGACTTGACGCCGGTACGTATAACTACAGTGCATCTGAGGGTCGATCTGCCCCAGTGCTTCGCCCGCGCCAGCGCCAGCCCTATGCTGGCAGGCTCTCCAACAAGACTTTCTTTCCCCGTAATGACCACTGCTGCTGGCGCTTGCACCTGCCCCAATGCCGAACCCCTTGCCATGCCACCCTTAGTGCAGCGTGGCGCGCAACTGCACCGCATCCAGCCAGACGGCAGCGCAGTAGTTATCGAGCAGCCGCGCCTCTTGGCCAGCGAAGTACCGGTGGCGCTGGTGTTTAACGGCATCTCGCAGGCGGTGATGATGGCCACGCCGCAAGACCTTGAAGCGCTGGCGCTGGGATTTGCCCTGAGCGAGGGCATCCTTGACCACGCCCATGACTGCCACGGCATCGAGGTCACCCCCGTACGTGACAGCGCCGCCGCGTTACCGCAAGGAATGCACGGCATCGAAGTGCATTTAGAAATTTCATCGCGCAGCTTTGCCCGCCTCAAAGACCGTCGGCGCAGCATGGCTGGGCGCACCGGCTGCGGCGTCTGCGGCGTCGAGAGCTTTGCTGCGCTGGATTTATCCTTTGCCCCGTTGCCGCACTACCCGTGGACGGCGCAGATTGGCCTACCCCAGGTGTTGCGCGCCCTGCACAGCCTGAGCGACAGACAGCTGCTCAATAGGCAATCGGGCGGACTGCACGCGGCTGGCTGGTGCAGCGTCGATGGCACGCTGCTGGCGGTGTTTGAAGACGTTGGTCGCCACAACGCACTGGACAAGCTGATGGGTTCCCTAGCGCGCAAAGGCGGTTTGCAAGACCCCGGCTTTGTGATTTTGTCCAGTCGGGGCAGCCACGAGCTGGTGCGCAAATGCGCCAAGCTGGGTGTGGCTGCACTGGCCGCCGTGTCGGCGCCGACCGGCATGGGCGTGCGCATGGCCGAGCTGACCGGTCTGCGCCTGTGGGGTTCGTGCCGCGCAGCGCAAGGCATCTTGCACAGCCCGGGGCGGGGCAGCGCAGATTGACTGGAGTTTTTTTACTATATTTTTAATAGCTACTAGCGCATGTATTTAAAGGGCTACAAGCCTTTTAAGTACAAAATTCAGAGTATTTTGAGCAATTTTTTAGGCTTCTTAGACTTTGTGGGCTTGCAAAAAGTCCCACAGTGCGTGGGCCGGGTTTTTGCTCTGCTCGCGGTCTTTGGTGGACGGCTTTTCGCGGCAGGCGCGAATGTCCATGGTAATTTCTAGCCCCGAAAAACCAGACGGTGCCGCGCGCACCAGCTTGCGGGTGCGCAAGTCTTTTTTGACCGCGCTGTGGGGCAAAAAGGCAATGCCGTGGCCTTCCAGCGCCATCGCCTTCAAGCCCTCGGCCATGTCGGTTTCGTAGACGCGGTCGAGGTGCAGCGGCGTGCTGGACTCTTTCAAAATCAAATCCGTCACCCGCCCCAAATACGCCCCCGGCGCGTAGCCCAAATACGGCAGCGGCTGGCCGGCGTGGCCGGGCAATTGGTACAACGGCTGGCCATCGGCGTCGGGTTTGACGTAGGGTGCCAGCACTTCTTGCCCCAAGCTGACCATCTCATAGCGGTTGGTATCGAGCTGAAACGGCTGCGACTCGTGGTGGTAGGTAATCAGCAAATCGCAACTGCCCTCGACCAAACGCATCACCGCGTCGTGGACGTTGAGCGCAATCAGCCGGCTTTTGAACGGACCAAATTTTTCGCGCAGGCTCGACACCCACGCCGGAAAGAAGGTGAAAGCCAGCGTGTGCGGCACGGCAAATTCGATCATGTCTTGGCTCGAAGTGCTGTGCGCGCGCAGCGTGGCGCGGGTGTTGTTGAGCGCTTGCAGCATCTCCAGCGACTGGTCGTACAGCGTTTTGCCGGCCGGCGTCAGCGATGTCGGGTACGAGCTGCGATCGACCAAATCGGTGCCCGCCCAGGCTTCCAGCGCCTGAATGCGCCGCGAAAACGCCGGCTGCGTCACATGGCGCAGCTGCGCCGAACGGCTGAAACTGCGCGTCTCGGCCAAACTGACAAAATCTTCAAGCCACTTGGTTTCCATCCGCGCATTATCGGGGCAGGTGCCTAGGCAAAGTGGGCTGTTTTGCGCTGTTTTTTTATCTATTGCTTGCCTTTTGCCGCTGTCGCGGCGCGCAGTGGTTTTCTGGATGGTCTAGGGACTTTTTTTGCTCTCTTTATCATCGAGATACATTGCTCTGTCACACTTTTGCGCAGATTCAGCCCTTCTTTCGTCCTCCATGTTTTCTTACCCGTCTAACAGCGCTCACAGCCAGCCCACACGTTTGCATTGTCCTGCCGCGCAGCAGCCCACAGCCCTCGCTGCAGCGCGCAAACGCTGGCAAACATGGCTGCTGGGGCTGGCGTTGACGGCCCCTTTAGTCGCCTGCTACGACCAAAGCGCCAGCCTCAACACCAAAGCGGCTGCACAGCCAATCAAAGTCGGCGTCATCACGCTGCAAACCCAAGCCCAAACGCTCAGCAGCACGCTGCCCGGGCGCACCAGCGCGTTTATGAGCGCCGAGATTCGCCCGCAAATCAACGGCATCGTGCAAAAGCGGCTGTTCACTGAGGGCGCGATGGTCAAGGCCGGACAGGCGCTGTACCAAATCGACCCCGCGCCCTACGAAGTCGCCGAGGCTTCGGCCAAAGCCGCTGTGGCCAAAGCCCAAGCGCAAGCCCGCAGCGCCGCGCTGAACGCCCAGCGCGCTGCCGAGCTGGTAGCGATTGACGCCATCAGCCGCCAAGCCTATGAAGAAAGCCAAGCCAGCGCCCAGCAAACCGCCGCTGACGTAGCCGCCGCCCAAGCCGCGCTGGCCGGCGCGCGCATCAACCTGAAATACACCCGCATCAGCGCGCCGATTGCCGGGCGCACCGGATTGTCCAGCGTCACGCCGGGCGCGTTGGTCACCGCCAACCAAGCCGGCGTACTGACGACGATTGCGCAGTTGGATCCGATGTACATCGATATTCCGCAGTCCAGCACCGAAATGCTGGCGCTGCAGCGCGAACTGGCGCAGGGGCGCTTTGAGCGCATCAACCAAGCCGAGGGCGCAGCCGTGCCCATCACCGTGCAACTGGAAGACGGCAGCCCCTACCCACACACCGGGCGTTTGCAATTTACCGGCGTGCAGGTCAACCCCAGCACCGGCGCGCTGACGCTGCGCGCGGTGGTGCCCAACCCCGATGGCGTGTTGCTGCCGGGCATGTTTGTGCAAACGCTGCTGCCGACGGGCGTGTCAAGTGCCGCGCTGCTGTTGCCCCAGCAAGCCGTCACCCGAGACATTGCCGGCAAAGCCAGTGTGCTGATTGCCAATGCCGAGAAAAAAGTGGAGCGCCGCCCGGTCGAACTGGGCCGCGCCGTCGGCAACCAGTGGCTGGCCAGCGCCGGCGTAGCGGCGGGCGATGTGGTCATCGTCGATGGCTTTCAGCGCATCAAAGTCGGCGACACGGTAGACCCGCAGCCGGTGGTGTTGAATGCGCCGCCGTCTGAAGCGACAGCCGCCGCCACGACCACCACCACGACCACGACCACCCCAGCTACGCGCTAAACAGCGGCACCCTTCAATGGCACAGTTTTTTATCCGCCGCCCCATCTTTGCGTGGGTGCTGGCCATCGTCATCATGCTGGCCGGCGGCTTGTCCATCTTTACCCTGCCGCTAGAGCAGTACCCCGACATCGCGCCACCGCGCGTCAGCATCAGCGCCACCTACACCGGCGCGTCCGCCGAGACGGTAGAGAACTCGGTGACGCAAGTGATTGAGCAGCAGCTCAAAGGCATCGACAACTTGATTTACATGGGTTCGAGCAGCGACGCCTCCGGGCGCTCGCGCACCACGCTGACCTTTAGCCCCGGCACCAACATCGACGTGGCGCAGGTGCAGGTGCAAAACAAACTGCAAGCGGCCATGAGCCGCCTGCCCGACGCGGTGCAAAGCCGGGGCGTGTTCGTCACCAAGGGCGGCAACGACTACCTGACCACCTACAGCTTCACCTCGCCCGACCCCAACGTCAGCCAAGTGGACATTGGCGACTATTTGTCGAGCAACTTGGTCGATGTGATTGGCCGCATTGACGGCGTCGGCGACGTGTCGGTGTTTGGCACCGGCTACGCGATGCGCATTTGGATGAACCCGGCGCTGCTAGAAAAATTTGCGCTGATGCCGTCGGACATCACCACCGCGCTGAACGCGCAAAACGCGCAAGTCTCCGCCGGCCAACTGGGCGCGCTGCCGGCGCTGCCGGGACAGCAAATCAACGCCAGCATTACCGCCCGCACCAAGCTCAAAACCGCCGAGGAGTTTGAAAACATCCTGCTCAAAGTCACGCCCGACGGCGCGGCGGTGCTGCTCAAAGACGTGGCGCGCGTCGAATTGGGCGCGGACAACCTCGGCATCACCCTGCGCTTGAACGGCAAGCCCGGCGCCGGCATGGGCATCGTGCTGGCCGATGGTGCCAACGCCACGGCGGTGTCGGATGCCGTCAACGCCAAACTGGCCGAGCTGGAGCCGTTTTTTCCCAACGGCTTGAAGGCTTACATCAGCTCCGACTCGACGCCGTTTGTGCGCGCTTCCATCAAAGAGGTGCTGTACGCGCTGGGCGAAGCCATCTTGCTGGTGGTGCTGGTGATGTTTTTGTTTCTGCAAAATTTCCGCGCGACGCTGATTCCAGCGATTGCCGTGCCGGTGGTGCTGCTGGGCACGATGGGCGTGCTGTCGGTGGCCGGTTATTCCATCAACACGCTGACGATGTTTGCGCTGGTGCTGGCGATTGGCCTGCTGGTGGACGACGCCATCGTGGTGGTCGAAAACGTCGAGCGCGTCATGTCCGAACAGGGTTTGTCGCCGAAAGAAGCTACGCGCAAATCCATGCAGGAGATCACGCCGGCGCTGATTGGCATTGCGCTGACGCTGTCGGCGGTGTTTATTCCGATGGCGTTTTTTGGCGGCTCGACCGGGGTGATTTACCGCCAGTTCTCCATCACCATCGTCTCGGCGATGGCACTGTCGGTGTTTGTCGCGGTGACGCTGACGCCGGCGCTGTGCGCCACGCTGCTGAAACCGATTGCCAAAGGCGCGGGCCACCACCACAACGCTTGCCCTCGGCGCGGCTTGCTCGGTATTTCAGACCGCTTCTTCATCTGGTTTAACCGCAACTTTGACCGCAGCGCCACCCGCTACCAAGGTGCCGTGGGCAAGCTACTGCGCAATAGCAAACGCATGCTGCTGGTGTTTGTGCTGATTTGCGGCGGCACGGCGCTGATGTTTACCAAGCTGCCGACATCGTTTTTGCCGGTCGAAGACCAAGGCTATATGCAAATCCAAATCAGCCTGCCACCGGGCGGCACCGATGCGCGCTTGCAAGCGGTGATGAAAGAAGTGCAGGCCTACTTTGCCCAGCAGCCCGACATCGTCAGCTTCAACGCCATCACCGGGCTGAGCGGCGACCAAGCCTCGGCGCGCGGCTTTTTGCGGCTCAAAGACTGGAGCGAGCGCACACGCCCCGAGCAACAAGCCGATGCCATTGCACGCAAGGCGACCGAAGACCTGAAGGTGCTGCGCGACGCACGCATCTTTGTGGTGCTGCCGCCAGCGGTGCGCGGTTTGGGCTCGAACGCCGGCTTCAACTTCCAACTGAAAGACCTGAATGGCCAAGGCCACGACGCACTGGTCGCCGCGCGCGACCGGGTGTTGGAGCTGGCCAAAGGCCACACTATGCTGCGCAGCCTGCGCAGCACCAACTTGGACGACACGACCGAGCTGGGCGTGACGATTGACGACCGCAAAGCTGCTGCGCTGGGCTTATCGACGGCGAACATCAACAACGTGCTCTCCAGCGCGCTGGGCGGCAGTTATGTCAACGACTTTTTGAACAACGGCCGCGTCAAGCGCGTCTACATCCAAGGCGACGCGCCGTACCGGATGCTGCCGCAAGACATCGGCCAATGGACGGTGCGCAACGACAAGGGGCAAATGGTGCCGTTCAGCGCGTTCTCTAGCACCAGTTGGACGTATGGCTCGCCGCAATTGCAGCGCTACAACGGCAGCCCGAGTTATGAGTTTGTTGGCGACGCGGCGCCCGGCGTCAGCTCGGGCGCGGCAATGGACGCCATCGAAGCCATCCTGCGCCAAATGCCCGCCGGCATTGGCTACGAGTGGACCGGCGCGTCGCTGCAAGAGCGCCTGTCGGGCGCGCAAGCGCCGCTGCTGTATGCCGTCTCCATCCTGTTCGTCTTCTTGTGCTTGGCGGCTTTGTACGAAAGCTGGACGGTGCCGCTGGCGGTGATTTTGGCGGTGCCGCTGGGCGTGGTCGGGGCACTGGCGTTTACCGGCTTGCGCGGGCTGTCGAACGACGTTTACTTCCAAGTCGGCCTGCTGACCACCGTCGGGCTGGCGTCGAAAAACGCCATCTTGATCGTCGAATTTGCCACCCAACTGCAAGAGCAAGGGCGCCATCTGATGGACGCGACGCTAGAAGCCGTGCG
>JAGNUJ010000075.1 GCA_017987055.1 Giesbergeria sp. | reverse complement strand
GAAATCGCCGCTCAGCGCTTGGATGCGCAACATGCCCAACATGCCGACGCCGCCAATCAGCCCCATCAACAGCAGCACCACGGCAATCGCCCCGAGCATCCGAAAGCGGATGGTGAACAAACGCATCAACGCAAAAATTGGCATGGTGTGTTTTCCTCAATGTCCAAGCAGAGACGCTGCCCAACGGTGGCGAACCTAGCCCAGAGCAGTCGCCGCGAGGCAGTTTGCCAGACAAATTTGCGGTTGATTCGGCGAGATAAGCCCAGTTTGCTCAAACTTTGCGCGCTTTTTGCATCCGCCAGCGCTTGAGCAGCAGCGCGTTGGTCACCACGCTGACCGAACTGAGCGCCATTGCCGCGCCCGCCACCACCGGGCTTAAGTAGCCCAGCGCCGCCAGCGGAATGCCAGCGACGTTGTAGGCAAACGCCCAAAACAGGTTTTGCCGAATTTTCAGCACCGTGCGGTGCGAAATCTCCAGCGCCGCCGCTACCAACTGCGGCTCGCCGCGCATCAGCGTGATGCCGGCGGCGTGCATCGCCACATCGGTGCCGTTGCCCATTGCCATGCCAACATCGGCGGCGGCCAGCGCTGGGGCGTCGTTGACGCCGTCACCCACCATCGCCACGGTATGGCGTTTGCCACCCTCGTTGTGTTGCAGCGCGCGCACCTGCGCCGCTTTGTCGCCGGGCAAGACTTCGGCGCGCACCTCGCCGGCGTTGGGGTCCAGCCCCAAGCGGCGCGCCATCGCTTCGGCTGCGCCTTGGTTGTCGCCCGAAATCATCACCGTGCGAATGCCGCGTGCCTTGAGCTGCGCCAGCGCCGCGCGGGCACCGGGTTTGGGCTCGTCAGCAAACGCCATCAGCGCCAGCAACTGCAAGCCGCTGGCTGTCCGCTGGGCCAGCACCGACACCGTTGCGCCGCCGCCTTGCAACTGCTGCGCCTTGGCCGCCAGAGCGCCCAGCGCCACGCCCAGCTCGTCCATCCAGCGCAGGCTGCCCAGCAAGTAGCTGCGCCCGTTTACCGTACCCTCGTTGCCACGGCCGGGCACGGCGCGCACGGCTTCGGGGGCGCTCAATGCCAAGCCTTTGGCTTGCGCAGCTTGGACGACAGCGCGCGCCAGCGGGTGCTCGCTGCCGCTTTGCACGCTGGCAGCTGCTTGCAGCACAGCGGCCTCGTCTTGCGTGGGTTCCACGTGAAACGCCGTCAAGCGCGGCTGGCCGACAGTCAGCGTGCCGGTTTTGTCAAACGCCACCGTATCGACCTTGTGCGCCAGCTCCAGCGCCTGCGCGTCTTTGATCAAAATGCCGTTTTTGGCCGCCACCCCGGTGCCGGCCATGATGGCCGCTGGCGTTGCCAAACCCAGCGCGCACGGGCAGGCAATCACCAGCACGGCGACGGCGCGGATCAGCGCCACCTCGCCGCCGACGCCGGCCCACAGCCAGCCCAGCAGGGTCGCCAGCGCAATCAGCAGCACCACTGGCACAAACACATTCGCCACCTTGTCCACCAACCGCTGGATCGGCGCTTTGGCCGCTTGCGCGTCTTCGACCAAGCGAATAATCTGCGCCAGCACCGTCTCGGCACCGACGGCGCTGACTTGGAGCACCACGCGGCCTTCGCCGTTGATCGAGCCGCCGGTCAGCGCATCGCCCACGGCTTTTTGCACCGGCAGCGGCTCGCCGGTCAACATCGACTCATCGACTTGGGTATCGCCTTCGAGCAGCGTGCCGTCTACCGGAAAGCGCTCGCCGGGGCGTACCACCAAATGGTCGCCGCGCATCACTTCGGCCACCGGCACATCGACCTCGCCGCGCTGGCCCAGCAGGTGCGCCACATCCGGGCGCAGGCCGTGCAGCGCGCGAATCGCCGCCGTGGTTTGGTGTTTGGCGCGCGCTTCCAGCCACTTGCCCAGCAGCACCAGCGTGATGACGACAGCCGAGGCTTCAAAGTACAAATGCGGCATGGTGCCCGGCACCGCCGTCAGCCACAGCCACATCGACAAACCCCAGCCGGCGCTGGTGCCAATCGCCACCAGCAAATCCATATTCCCGGCCAGCGCCTTGGCCGCCGCCCAGCCCGCCTTGTAAAAACGCGCGCCCAAAATGAACTGCACCGGCGTCGCCAACAGAAACTGCGCCCACGCCGGCAGCATCCAATGCTGGCCGAAAAACTCGCCCAGCATCGGCAGCACCAGCGGTGCCGACAGCAGCAGGCCAACGGCCACCGGCATAAAGCCCGCCCACGGCGACGCATCCTCTTCGCGCGCCGCGCTGGCGGCGGCCGTGAGCGGCTCATAGCCGGCATTGCGCACGGCGCGGCGCAGCAGCGCATCGACAGCGGCTAGGTTACTGCCTGCAGGGACAGCGACTTGGATGCGGGCGGATTCGGTGGCCAAGTTGACTGCGACATCGAGCACTTCAGGTAGTTTGCGCAGCGCCCGCTCAACGCGCCCAGAGCAGCTAGCGCAGGTCATACCGCCAATCGACAAGTCCAGCTCTTGGGGGGAGGGCGCGGCTGAGGCAGAAGGTGCAGGGGTGGTGTTCATCGGCGCTACGGTAAACCTTAACGCGGTGGCAAGGTCAAGCCTTGCCTTGACAAGGTGTTAGGGTTGAAGCGGTGAATGAGGCAAAATTTAGCCCATTGCATTGGTGCAACTCCCCCCGTATTCACTTCTTGACTCACCTCTGAAAGGCAACCCCATGAAACACCGATTCATCGTCAAAGACATGCTTTGCGCGCGCTGCGAGCAATCTATCACCGACGCCGTCAAGCGCTTTGACCGCCAAGCCATCGTCGAAGTCGATCGTGCCAACGACTTGGTCATCGTCGATAGCATCGAGCCGCGCGATGTCATCGTTATCGCCATCACCGAAGAGGGCTACACCGTCTCGTAAGCCGGGCCGGTTGCACGTCATGTCCGATGCCGGTGCCGCTGCTGTTGCTTTTCCCGTGTCGATTGGTGTGGCGGCGCAGCGCGCGGGCGTGTCGGCGCGCATGGTGCGCCACTACGAGGCGCTGGGGCTGCTGGAGTCGGTGGCGCGCACAGGCAACGGCTACCGCCAATACAGCCAAGCCGATGTGCACGCCCTGCGCTTTATCCGCCGCGCACGCGATTTGGGCTTTTCGATGGCCGAAATCGCCACCTTGCTCAGCCTGTGGCAAGACAAAGCGCGCGCCAGCAGCCATGTCAAACAACTGGCGCAAGCGCACATCGCCGCCCTGAGTCAACGCATCGCCGACATGCAAGCCATGCAGCGCAGCCTGCAAACGCTGGTGCAGTGCTGCCACGGCGATGACCGGCCTGACTGTCCGATTCTGGACAACCTCGCCGGAGCCAGTGCCAGCTATAAAAAATAATAGCTGCTAGCGCATGTATTTAAAGGGATTAAGCGTGTTTTGTGCCGCAAATCTAATGAATATGTGCGCTAGCAGCTATGCTTTTTTATGTTGGCTCCACTACGGTCGCGAACTGAACGCATACCCCGCCATATTTGTAAAAATGCCGCGATAGCTGTGCCCGCCGCCAATGCAGCGCCCGCTGCTGGTTATCATGGCAAGCTACTGTAAAAAATTGTTCCCAACTCAACCCCAAGGAGTGTTCATGTTTCCTGAGTACCGCGACCAAATTGCCCAACTGCGCGCCAACGACCGCCATTTCACCCGCTTGTTCGACAAGCACAACCAACTCGATCACGAGATTAAAAACTTGGAAGACAAGCACTCGCCCGTCTACCAAACCGAAATCGAGACGCTGAAGAAAGAAAAGCTGCTGCTCAAGGGCGAGATCTATGAGATCTTGAAAAAGACCGAAACCGCATAAGCGCTTTGGCTCAGAAGGCACCGCAAGGTGCCTTTTTTTATGGGCGCTGGGTGGTTATTCGCGCCCCACCAGCGCGCGGCGGTATTGCATGGCCTCGGCCACGTGAGCGACTTCGGTTTGCGCGCTGGCGGCCAAGTCGGCGATGGTGCGGGCGACTTTCAAAGTGCGGTGCGTGGCGCGCGCCGACCAGCCCAGCCGGGTGCAGGCGGTTTGCAAAAACTCCAGCGCCGCCGGTGCCAGCAAGACATGGGTGTCGATGGCTTGGCCGTGCAGCGCTTGGTTGGCGCAGTGTTGCCGCGCCATCGCCCGCGCGCGCGCTGCGACGACGCGCTCGCGAATCTCGGCGCTGGATTCGCCCGGCGGCGCGCCCAGCAGCTCGTTCGCTGGCAGCGCCGGCACTTCGACGTGCAGGTCGATGCGGTCGAGCAGCGGGCCGCTCAGTTTGGATTGGTAGCGCGAGACCTGTTCGGGCGAGCAGCGGCACTGGCGCTGCGTCGCGCCCAAGTAGCCGCAGGGGCAGGGATTCATCGCCGCAATCATCTGAAAGCGCGCCGGAAACTCCGCCCGCCGCGCGGCGCGGGCAATAGTGATCTGGCCAGTCTCGAGCGGCTCGCGCAGCGCTTCTAACGCGGCGCGCGGAAATTCGGGCAATTCATCCAAAAACAAAACGCCGTGGTGGGCCAGCGAGATTTCACCCGGGCGCGGTGGTGAGCCGCCGCCGACCAGCGCCACCGCGCTGGCAGTATGGTGCGGGCTGCCGGTGGGGCGCTGCGCCCAGCGCTCCAGCGCAAAGCGGCCGGTGAGGCTGGCAATCGCCGCACTTTGCAGCGCTTCGTCCACCGTCATCGCCGGCAGTACGCCGGCAAAGCGCTGCGCCAGCATCGATTTGCCCGAGCCGGGCGGGCCCATCAGCAACAGGCTGTGGCTGCCGGCGGCGGCGATTTCTAGCGCCCGTTTGGCACCGGCTTGGCCTTTGACGTCGGCCAAGTCGGCGTAATGGGTGCTGGTGGGCAGCGCCGCGCTGCTGATGCGCGCCCAGCCGTCGTCGTCTGCCGCTTCGCTGGATTCAGCGCTAGAGACGGCAAACTGGCGCACCACGTCGAGCAAATGCTGCGCCCGGTACACCACCGCGTCCGGCACCAAGGCGGCTTCTTCCGCACTGCCGGGCGGCAGCACCAAGGGCACGTGGATGCCGCTGGTGCGCAGCGCCAAGCTCGTCGCCAGCGCGCCGCGCACTGGGCGCAGTTCGCCCGACAGCGACAGCTCGCCGGCAAATTCGTAATCCGCCAGCCGCTGGCCGTCGATTTGCCCGCTGGCGGCCAAGATGCCCAGCGCAATCGGCAAATCAAAGCGCCCTGAGTCTTTGGGCAAATCGGCCGGCGCCAAGTTGACGGTGATGCGCTTGTTGTACGGAAACTCCAGCCCGGCGTTTTGCAGCGCCGAGCGCACCCGCTCGCGCGCTTCTTTCACTTCCACATCGGCCAGCCCGACCAGCGTGAAGCTGGGCAGACCGTTGGCCAAATGCACCTCCACCGTAACGGGCAGGGCTTCCAAACCCAAGAGGGCGCGGCTTTGCACCAAAGCAAGACTCATAAATTGATTTCTTCCCAAATAAGTGCGCCGCCATCGCCGCTCAGACCCAAGGATAGGTGAACTGCACCAGCACGGTGCATCGCGCCTAAGCCACACAGAGAAATAAAGGCTGGCACGGTTTGTGCTTTTGCTTGTTTATCTCTTTGTTTTTCACTCACTACCTTTTGGGAATACACCATGAAAATGCTGACGGCCATCATCAAGCCATTCAAGCTCGACGAGGTGCGCGAAGCCCTCTCGGACATCGGCGTACAAGGTATCACGGTGACAGAGGTCAAGGGCTTTGGCCGCCAAAAAGGCCATACCGAGTTGTACCGGGGTGCTGAATACGTGGTCGATTTTTTACCCAAAGTGAAGGTAGATGTTGCCCTCTCTGATGAGTTGCTCGAACGCGCCATTGAGGCTGTCGAGGCGGCAGCGCGCACCGGCAAGATCGGCGACGGAAAAATCTTTGTCTCACCACTAGAGCAGGTGGTGCGCATTCGCACGGGCGAAGCTGGCTCGGACGCTTTGTAAACCCCTTTTTTTCTTTGCCAACGTGAGAACACCATGAAAAAACTGCTTGCTTCCTTTGTGATGGGACTGGGCTTGCTGGGCGCGAGCGCGCTGGCCTTGGCACAAAGCGCACCCGCACCCGCACCCGCGCCTGCGCCTATACACCTACTCGATTCAGGTGACACCGCTTGGATGCTGACCTCCACCTTGTTGGTGGTTTTGATGGTCATTCCCGGCTTGGCGCTGTTTTACGGCGGCTTGGCGCGCGCCAAAAACATGTTGTCGGTGCTGGTACAAGTGTTTGTCATCTTTGCCCTGATTACGCTGCTGTGGGCGGTGTACGGCTACAGCCTAGCGTTTTCGGGCAAGGGCGAGTTCTTTGGTGGCTTTGACAATTTGTTTCTCAAAGGCATTGCACCCGAGACTTTGTCTAGCCTGCTGCCAACTATTCCCGAATACGTGTTCGTTGCCTTTCAGTCCACTTTTGCCGCTATCACCGTAGCGCTGATTGTTGGCTCGTTTGCCGAGCGCATCAAGTTCTCTGCGGTGCTGATTTTTTCGGTGCTGTGGTTTACCTTTAGCTATATCCCGGTAGCCCACATGGTGTGGGGCGGTGGCTTGCTTGGCAAAGACGGTGCGCTCGATTTTGCTGGCGGCACTGTGGTGCATATCAACGCCGGTGTGGCTGCGCTGGTGGGTGCTTACATGGTGGGCAAGCGCATCGGCTTTGGCAAAGAGGCGCTGACCCCGCACAGCCTGACGCTGACGATGGTGGGTGCCTCGCTGCTGTGGGTCGGCTGGTTTGGCTTTAACGCCGGCTCTGCTGGTGCCGCCAACGGTGTGGCTGGTTTGGCCTTTATCAACACTATTTTGGCTACTGGTGCAGCTACCTTGGCATGGTTGGTGGCCGAGTCGCTGCACAAGGGCAAAGCCTCGATGCTGGGTGCCGCCTCGGGTGCAGTGGCTGGTTTGGTGTGCATCACCCCGGCAGCGGGCTTTGTCGGTCCCATGGGCTCTATCGCGATGGGTTTGGTAGCTGGCCCGCTGGGCGTGTGGGGTGTGGGGGGCTTAAAAAGAATGCTTGGTGCTGACGATGCGTTTGATGTCTTTGGTGTACATGGTGTCGGCGGCATTGTGGGCGCGCTGTTGACGGGTGTGTTTGCCTCGCAAAGCTTGGGCGGCACTGGCGGCCTGACACCCGAGACTTTCTCCGTCGGCGCGCAAGTGTGGATTCAGCTCAAAGGTGTGCTGATTACGGTGTTGTGGTCAGCGGTGGTGGCTTTTGTCGCCTACAAAATCGCCGATTTGTTGGTGGGGCTGCGCGTCTCGGAAGAAGCCGAGCGCGAGGGTCTAGATATCACCTCGCACGGCGAGACGGCCTACACCCGCTAAAGCACC
>JAGNUJ010000074.1 GCA_017987055.1 Giesbergeria sp. | reverse complement strand
ACGTCGCCATGCCGCTGCGCATTCGCCGCCTGCCCTACGCCGAATGCACGCGCCAAGCGGCGCAGATGCTGGCCCATGTCGGTTTGAGCGAGCGCGTGCAGCACCGCCCGGCCGAACTGTCTGGCGGCGAGCGCCAGCGCGTGGCCATTGCCCGCGCACTGGTCACGCGCCCAGCCTGCGTGCTGGCCGACGAGCCGACTGGCAACCTCGACCGCAACACCGCCGAGAGCGTGTTTCAACACATGCTGCAACTGGCGCGCGACCAAGGCACTGCCTTTGTGATGGTCACGCACGACGAAACGCTGGCGGCGCGCTGCGATCGCCAATTGCGCTTGGTGGCTGGCAAGCTGGTGCAGGCCGACGAGGTTTAAGGACAAAGCGCCATGCACCCGTATGCCGCTTTGGGCTTGGCCATCGTCGCCGAGGTCATCGCCACCTCGGCGCTGAAAGCCAGTGCCGGTTTCACCCGCTTGTGGCCGTCAGTCGTTGTGGTGCTGGGCTACAGCGCGGCGTTTTATGGCCTGTCGCTGACGCTGCAAAGCCTGTCGGTGGGCGTGGCCTACGCCCTGTGGTCGGGGCTGGGCATCGTGCTGGTGACGATTGCCAGCTATGTGCTGTACCGCCAAAGCGTCGATCTGCCCGCGCTGATCGGCATGGCGCTGATCGTGGCGGGCGTGGCGGTGATTCAGTTGTTTTCTAAAACCGCTGTCCACTGAGAACGCCAATGCCCATGCAAACCATCACCACCGCCGAAGATTTGCAGCCGCTGAGCAGCCACCCCGCGCTGCTGGTGCTGTGGGGCGGCGCGCACTGCGGCGTGTGCCAAGCCATCCGCCCGCGCCTAGAAGCGCTGATGGCCGAGCACTTCGCCGCCGCCGCGCTGGCCTATGTCGATTGCGCCGATGCGCCGGCTTTGTGCGCGCAAGAGGGCGTGTTCAGCCTGCCGGTGCTGCGCTTTTACGTCCACGGCCAGTTGGCGCTGGAGTACGCGCGCAGCTTTGGCTTGCAGCAGGTGCTGGCCGATGTGGAGCGCGTGCTGGCGCTGGCGGCGGATTAGGGTGCCATGCCTGTCTGGATAGACACCCACTGCCACCTCGACGCGCCCGAGTTCACCCCCGACGTGGACGCGCTGCGCGCAGCAGCGCGGGCGGCGGGCGTGCAGCATCTGGTGATTCCAGCCGTGGAACTGGCGCACTGCGGCGCGGTGCAGGCGCTAGCGCAGCGCCACGGCGACAGCTACGCGCTGGGTATCCACCCGCTCTACACCGGTCGCGCTGGGGACGATGACGTGGCGGCGCTGGGGAAAATCGTAGAGCGCGTGCGCCATGCCCCGCATTTGGTGGCGGTGGGCGAAATCGGCCTCGATTACTTTGTGCCTGGGCTGGACGCGGCGCGGCAAGAGCAGTTTTACCGCGCGCAATTGCAACTGGCGCGGCGCTTTGATTTGCCGGTGATTCTGCATGTGCGCCGCTCGGCGGATCGGCTGCTCAAAGGCCTGCGCGAGGTGCCGGTCTCCGGCGGCATCGCCCATGCTTTTAACGGCAGCTTGCAGCAGGCGCGCGCGTTTATCGCGCTGGGTTTTAAGCTCGGTTTTGGCGGCGCGCTGACGTTTGAGCGCGCGCTGCAACTGCGCCGCTTGGCGACGCAGTTGCCGCCCGAGGCGCTGGTGCTAGAAACCGACGCGCCCGATATGCCGCCGCATTGGCTCTACCGCACCGCCTTGGAGCGCGCCGCCGGCACCCCCCAAAGCCGCAACAGCCCGGCTGAGTTGCCACGCATCGCCCAAGTGCTGGCGGATTTGCGCGGCGTGCCCTTGGCGGCGCTGGCCGCGCAGACGACGGCCAATGCCTTGCAGGCGCTGCCGCGTTTGCGGGGGCGGGTGGGGTAGAAAAAATAGCAGTAAAAAGCGCCTCTAGCCCTTTAAATACCTGCGCTAGCAGCTATTTTATTGATAGTAAAATGAGGTGAGCAGGTGAAGTTGCGCAGCAACTGCCAGCCATCGCGGACAATCACCGCCTGCGCCGCTGGGGGGATTGGCCCTCAGCGGCCGCCTGATTGTTTTGAAATTTGACACCGCATGATCCGCAGCAAAAAAACCACCCCGCCCGTTTTGGTATTTCCTGAAGTCAACGTCTCTGAAGAGGGCGATGTGCGCCATTTGCACTTGGGCACGCCGTGGATTCAAGGCTCGATGCGGATGCAGGAGCCGTTTGAGATTGAGCTGGAATATGTGCAGCGCATGATGGCGTGGCTGCTGTTTATGGAGCCTGACAGCGTCGCTGGCCGCCACGCCATGCAGCTGGGGCTGGGCGCGGGCGCTATCACCAAGTTTTGCCACAAAAAGCTCGCCATGTGCTGCACGGCGATTGAGCTGAACCCGCAGGTGCTGTCGGTGTGTCGCTCGTGGTTCCATCTGCCGCCCGATGGCGAGATGCTGCGCGTGGTGCTGGGCGATGCAGGGCTGGAGATTCGCGACCCCGAGTGGCGCGGCACAGTGGACGCGCTGGCGGTTGATTTGTACGACGACAACGCCGCCGCCCCGGTGCTCGATAGCGTTGACTTTTATGCCGACTGCCGCGCGCTGCTGACCGATGATGGCGTGATGACGGTGAACCTGTTTGGCCGCGCCACCAGCTATGGCGAGAGCCTCGAAAAAATCGCCACCGTGTTTGGCGAGCACGCGGTTTGGACGTTCAAAGCGACGCGCGAAGGCAACTCCATCGTGCTGGCGCAGCGCACCGCCACGCACCTCAAACGCGCTGAGTTGCAAGCGCGCGGCGAGGCGATGGAGGCGCGCTGGGGTTTGCCGGCGGCCAAGTGGGCGCGCATTTTTAAGCCATTGGTGATTTGAGATGACTGCACCCTTGCACGGGCCGCTGGAGTGGCGGCGCATTGTCCAATGGCTGCGCGAGGATGGCGTGATTGCCGTCGAGGAGGCGCAGCGCACTGTCGCCCGCTTGGCGCAGGCCGAAAGCAGCCAGCACCCGCTGGTGCGCCTCGCTAGCGTGGCGATGGCGCGCGCCAGCGATGACAAGCCGCTGGATATTGAGGCACTGACCGAGTATTTGGCCACCCGTGTCGGGCTGGACTATCTGCGCATCGATCCGCTGCGCGTCGATGTTGGCAAAGTCGCCGAAACCATGAGCGCCAACTACGCCGAGCGCCACAAAGTGCTGCCGGTGCAGGTCACGCCCAACGAGGTGGTGATTGCCACCTCTGAGCCGTTCATTACCGATTGGGTGGCCGAGGTCGAGCGCCAAGCGCGCCGCACCGTGCGCCGGGTGCTGGTCAACCCGCTGGATTTGCAGCGTTACACGGTCGAGTTTTTTGCGCTGGCCAAGTCGGTGCGCAATGCCCAAAAGACCTCGGGCAGCCTCAGCGCCAGCAGCTTTGAGCAGTTGGTTGAGCTGGGCAAAAGCAGCAAACAGCTCGATGCCAACGACCAAGGTGTGGTCAAGGTGGTCGATTGGCTGTGGCAATACGCTTTTGACCAGCGCGCCAGTGACATCCACTTGGAGCCCCGACGCGAGCAGGGCGTGATTCGCTTCCGCATCGACGGCGTGCTGCATCCGGTCTACCAAATGCCACTCAGCGTGATGGCGGCGATGGTGGCGCGGGTCAAATTGCTCGGGCGCATGGATGTGATTGAGCGGCGCCGCCCGCAAGACGGCCGCATCAAAACGCGCAACCTGCGCGGCGATGAGGTGGAGATGCGCTTGGCCACGCTGCCCACCGCTTTTGGCGAGAAGATGGTGATGCGCATTTTTGACCCGGACACCGCCTTTAAAGATTTGGATGCGCTGGGGTTTTCGTCGCACGACGCGCAGCGCTGGGAGGCGCTGATTGCCCGGCCGCACGGGGTGATTTTGGTGACCGGGCCGACCGGGTCGGGCAAAACTTCGACGCTGTACTCGACGCTCAAGCGCGTGGCCACCGAGGCGGTCAACGTCAGCACCATCGAAGACCCGATTGAGATGATTGAGCCAAGTTTTAACCAAACCCAGGTGCAGCCGCAGATTGATTTCGACTTTCCCGAAGGCGTGCGCGCGCTGATGCGCCAAGACCCAGACATCATCATGGTGGGCGAAATCCGCGACCAGCAAACTGCGCAGATGGCGGTGCAGGCCGCCCTGACCGGCCACTTGGTGTTTAGCACGCTGCACACCAACGATGCGCCCAGCGCGGTGACTCGGCTGATGGAGCTGGGCATTCCCAACTATTTGCTCAGCGCTACTTTGATTGGCGTGCTGGCGCAGCGCTTGGTGCGCACGCTGTGCAAGCTGTGCAAGCAGCCTGAAGAGGGTGCCTCGTCCGAGGCGCTGACCGAAGCCGTCAAGCCGTGGAAGTTGAGCGGCGGCTACCAGCCGTTTAAACCCGTCGGCTGCATTGAGTGCCGCATGACCGGCTTTCGCGGCCGCATTGGCTTGTTTGAGTTGCTGACGGTGACGGAGGCCCTCAAGCAAGGCATTACGCACGAGCCGTCCATCGATTCGCTGCGCCGCCAAGCGGTGCAAGACGGCATGCGCCCGCTGCGCTTGGCCGGCGCGCTGCACGTGGCCCAAGGCATGACGACACTGGACGAGGTGATGGCCAGCACGCCGCCGCCGCGTTAAGGCGGTGCCCAGCTACCCTTCTTTCCCTCTCTTGTCTTTTTTCCTTTGCCTCGCGTATGACCACTGCCTTGCAGTTTGCGCAGCACCCCCAGCGGGCGCTGCTGCACAACGAAATCCACGCCCGCCCGCCTGAGCCTTTGATGGCACCGATGGCGATTACGCACATTGTCATGTGGACCGATACGGCGCAGCGCGAGGCCAGCCGCGCGCATCTGGCAGCGCTCTTGCGCGAGCGCCACCAGCCACTGCCGGACGCGCAGACCACGCACCTGCGCATGGATTTGGGCGCGTTTCGCATCCGCTGGGAGCTGCACACCGAGTTTGTCGCGTGGACGTTTATGGTGCCTTGCCAGGTCGATGGCTTTGGCCAGCGCGAGCCCAGCGGTGCCATCGCCGCCGTGCCGCGCGACTGGTTGGCGGCGCTGCCGGGGCAAAACCTGTGCAGCCTGAACCTGTGGGTCTTGCCAACCAAAGCCTTTGACACTGGCTCGTTGGTGCCGCATGTGCTGCACGAAGATGCGCTGGTGGCTTCGACGGTGGCCGACGGCCACGGCGAGGTCTATACCGACTTTGCCATCCACGCCGATGGCTATTCGCGCATGGTGCTGCTGGTCGGCAGCATGACGCCGCGCCGTTTGGGGCGCTTGGTGCAGCGCCTGCAAGAGATTGAAACCTACCGCATGGCTGCGCTGCTGGGTCTGCCGGCGGCGCGCGCTGCGGCTGCCGTGCTGGGCCATGCCGAGCGCGAACTGGCCGAGCTGGCCGAGTCCATCCGCAGCGCCCAGCGCCATGCCGAGCCGGCGCTGCTGGACCGCCTGACGCGCTTGGCGGGTCAAGTCGAGAGTGAATACGCGGCGACGCATTCGCGCTTTTCGGCTAGCAGCGCCTACTTTGAGTTGGTCGATCGGCGCATCCAAGACATTGCCGAGTCGCGCTTGGCCGGGATGCAGACGATTGGCGAATTTATGGAGCGGCGCCTGAGCCCCGCGCGCAGCACCTGCGAGTGGGCGGCGCGCCGGCAAGAGTCGCTGTCGCGCCGTGTTTCGCGCATCAGCCACCTGCTGAGGACGCGCGTCGAGATTGAGCAGCAAGAAAACAGCCAAGCGCTGCTGGCCACCATGAACCAGCGCCAAGGCTTGCAGCTCAAGCTGCAATCGACGGTGGAGGGGCTGTCGGTGGCGGCGATTACTTATTACATCGTCGGCTTGGTCAGCTACTTGGCCAAGGGCGCGCAGCCGCTGGGCTGGCCGCTCAGTCCCGAGACGACGGCAGCGGCAGCGATTCCGGTGGTGGCGCTGGCGGTGTGGGCCTCACTGCGCCGCATGCACCACAAAATGTTCCACGAGTGATGTCGTTTTAAATCTTCAATTTTTTATTTTTTGGAGTCTTTCCCCATGCCCCGCATCCAATATGACTTGCCCGAGTCGTTCGTTTTTTCAACCGAGCTGTCGATTTACACCAGCCACATCAACTGGGGCGGCCACCTGGACAATGCTCAATTGCTCGGGCTGGTGGGCGAAGCCCGGGCGCGCTTTTTTCTCTGGCTGGACTACGAGGAAGGGCGCGTTGAGAACTGCTCTATCGTCATCGGCGACGTGCTGGCGCAGTACAAGTCTGAGGCGTTTTATGGCGAGACGATGGTGGTGAAGCTGGCCGCCATCGACTTCAACCGCTATGGCTTTGATTTGGCATTTCAAATGACCGACCGGGCCTCGGGCCGCGAAGTCTCGCGCGGCAAGCAAGGCGTGGTGTTTATCGGTTTGGCGGATAAAAAAATCAGCCCGCTGCCCGAGGCCTTTCGCCAGCGCCTGTTGGCGCGCAGTGCGCCAGAAAAATAAGCATAAAAAGTGCCTCCAGCCCAACAAATACAAGCGCAAGCAGCTCATAAAAAGAGAGCGACTGGCCTGCTGCTGGCGCTGCTAGGTGCGATGGCGTTCAGTGGCAAGGCCATCATCGTCAAGCTGGCCTACCGCCACGGCGTCGATGCGGTGACGCTGCTGATGTACCGCATGTTGTTTGCGCTGCCGATTTTTGCGGCGATGGCGTGGTGGGCCAGCCGCGGCCAAGCGCCTTTGAGCCGGCGCGATGCGCTGGGCGTGCTTGGCCTTGGTGTGTCGGGGTATTACTTGGCGAGCTTTTTGGACTTTGCTGGGCTGGCTTACATCAGCGCCAGTTTGGAGCGCCTCATTCTGTACCTCAACCCGACCATCGTGCTGCTGCTGGGCTGGGCGGTGTACGGGCGCGCCATCCGCTGGGGGCAGGCGCTGGGCATGGCGATTAGCTATTGCGGCGTGGTGCTGGTGTTTGGCCAAGAGCTGCAGTCGCAAAACGGCTCAGGCGCTGGCGCGGTGTGGGGCGCGCTGCTGGTGTTTTTAAGCGCGCTCAGTTACGCCATTTATTTGGTCTACAGCGGCGAGATGGTGCAGCGCCTGGGCGCGCTGCGCTTGGTCGGGCTGGCCAGCACCGTCGCTTGCGGGCTGTGCTTGGCGCAGTTTGCGCTGCTGCGCCCGCTCTCAGCAGCGCTGGTGGCACCCGAGGTGATGTGGCTGTCGCTGCTCAACGCCACGCTGTGTACCGCCGCACCGGTGGTGATGGTGATGATGGCGGTCGAGCGCATTGGTGCCAGCGCGGCGGCGCAGGCCGGCATGGTCGGGCCGCTTTCGACCATCTTGATGGGCGTGTGGCTGCTGGGCGAGCCG
>JAGNUJ010000014.1:7352-21344 GCA_017987055.1 Giesbergeria sp. | reverse complement strand
GCCAGCTGTTTGGTGGTCTCGGACTCCTCAATCGTCACCATCGACAAATTCACTTGGATGGCGGTGCCGATGGTGTCGCGCACCGACTCGGTCGTGCCAGCAATGCGCGTGACGTGGTCGTGGACATCGCGAAAATACTCTTGCACGCCGGCGCACACCGGCGGCACGCGCCCGCCGTGCAGCTTGCCCAGCACGTCCAGCAGCGGCGCGACGGCGTGGCGCAGCATGCCGGTGCGGCGTTTCAGGGCATACAGCCGCTCGATATTGCCGCGCGCGGCGCCGGGGGTAAAGATGTGCTCTTCGACGTCTTCCAGCTCGGTTTCAAAGTCGTCGAGCAGCGGAAAGTAGCGGTCGACTGCGGCGTCCATTAGCGCGTACAGCACAAAGCCGGCGCCGTGTTGCAGCAACTCGGGCTCGCGTTCGCAGCGCTGGCGCACCGCCATAAAGTTTTGCGCGCAGCGGGTGCGCACCGACAGCACAAAGTTAGGCCCGGCAAACACCGCCAGCTCGCCCACCGGCTCGTCGCTATCGACCTGAAAACTCGGGTCAAGCAGGTGCATCACGACAAACAGCGTGTTGCCGTATTCCTCCATCTTCGGGCGCTGGTGGCCTTTGCGCGCGTCTTCGACGGCCAGTTCGTGCAGGTCAAACTCTTCTTGCAGTTGCGCCAGCTCGGCGGCGTCGGGGTCTTGCAAGGCGACCCAGACAAAGCAGCCCGGTTGTTGCAGCCAGTGGCTGATGTCGTCGGCGTGGATGTCGGCGCGCTTGCGGCCGTTTTCATAGACCGCGCAGTTGATAATCATGGGCAAAAATCAGGTCAAATCAGCCGCTAGCCCAATAAACACGTGCGCTAGCAGCTCTTAAATCAGGAGTAAATATTGGGGGCGAGGCTCAGTGGCCATCGCGCCGCGCTACGCGCAGCAGGTGGGTGACGGCGGCGCGGTGGTATTTGCAGTTGTACAAATGCCAAAAACGAATCAGCCACATGGTGCTGGCCACCACCACGCCAAACACCGTAATCGCGCCAAACACCGATAGGCCGAGTTTGAGCGACAGGCTGTAGAGCAGCCCCAACCCCAAAATCGCCGCCTGCTCGTTGAAGTTTTGCACCGCAATCGAGCGCCCCGCGCCCATCAGGTTGTGGCCGCGGTGTTGCAGCAGCGCGTTCATCGGCACCACCAAATAACCGCCCAGCCCGCCCAGCACAATCAGAAACGGCACCGCCACCCAAATGCTGTTGATAAACACCATCAGCACCAGCAGCACGCCCATCGCAATCCCCAGCGGAATCACCCGGGTGGCGATGTCGAGGCGCATGCGCATCGAGGCCCAAACGGCGCCTGCTGCCGTGCCAATGGCGACGACGCCGGTCAGCGCCGAGGCTTGCGTGGTGTTGTAGCCCAGCGCTACGGCGGCCCAGGCCAGCACGATGAATTTCAGGTTGCCGCCCGCGCCCCAAAACAGCGTGGTGGTCGAGAGCGAGATTTGCCCCAACTTATCGCTCCACAGGCGGCGGTTGCAGGTCCAAAAATCAGGCAGCAGCGCCAGCGCGTTGGCCAGCACGCTGCGGCTGGTGTCGTGGCGCAGCGGACGCATGGGCACGCCGGTCAGCGGAATGCGCAGGTTGAACCAAGCGGCTACGGCGTACACCGCAATCAGCGCGGCAATCGCCGCCTGCGCCGGGGTGTCGATGCCGGTATGGATAAAGGGAAGGTCGATCGCCAACAGCAGCTGCGACAGCACCGGCCCCACCAGTTGCCCGCCCAGCAGCACGCCCAAAATGATCGAGCCGATGGTCAGCCCCTCGATCCAGCCATTGGCCTTGACCAATTGCGAGGCCGGCAACAGCTCGGTCAGGATGCCGTATTTGGCGGGGGAATAAGCGGCGGCACCGAGGCCGACGATGGCGTAGGCCATCAACGGGTGCGCGCCAAACAACATCATCAGGCAACCGACGATTTTGATGGCGTTGCTGATCAGCATCACGCGGCCTTTGGGCAGCGCATCGGCAAAAGCGCCGACAAACGGCGCCAGCAGCACATAAAACAGCGCAAACATCGGCACCAACGCGGCGCTCTGCCAACTGGGGGCACCATTGGAAATAAGCAGTTGCACCGCAGCGACAAACAGCGCGTTGTCGGCCAGCGAGCTGAAAAACTGCGCCGACATGATGGTAAAAAATCCGCGCTTCATCGCATCGCTAAATGAGCACCCAAGGGATGGATGAACTGATAAATGGGGAGCCTTTGGGGGGCTATCGGGGCGTGATCGGCGGTTATAGCACGCACTCTGCGCGCTGCAGTGCCAGGCCAGTGCCAGAATTGCGCCTTCTTATTTAAGTGTCCTGCCATGCCGCGTCCCATCCGTGCCCTGATCCACACCAGCGCTTTGCAACACAACTTGGCGCGCGCCCGCCGCGCTGCGCCCGATGCGCAGGTCTGGGCGGTGGTCAAAGCCAATGCCTACGGCCACGGCATTGAGCGCGTGTTTGACGGCCTGCGCGGCACCGACGGCTTTGCGCTGCTGGATTTGCAAGAGGCGCAAGCCTTGCGGCAACTCGGCTGGCGCGGCCCTATCTTGTTGCTAGAGGGCGTGTTTGAGGCGCGCGACTTGGAGCTGTGCTCGCGCCTGGGGCTGTGGCACACCATCCACTGCGATGAGCAAATCGACATGCTGGCGGCGCACAAAACGCAGCTGGGCCACCGCGTGTTTCTGAAAATGAACTCCGGCATGAACCGCCTGGGCTTTACGCCGCAGCGCTTTCGCAGCGCGTGGGCGCGGCTCAACGCGCTGCCACAGGTCGATGAAATCTCTTTCATCACCCACTTTTCGGATGCGGATGGCCCGCGCGGCATTGCCCACCAAGTCGCCGCCTTTGACGCCGCCACGCAAGACCTGCCCGGCGAGCGCAGCCTGTGCAACAGCGCTGGCATGTTGCGCCACGCTGGTGCATTGAGCGCGCTGGCCAACAACCCCGCCGCCGATTGGGTGCGCGCCGGCATCGTGCTCTACGGCAGCGCCCCAGACCACCCCGAGCACAGCGCCGCTGACTGGGAGTTGCAGCCGGCGATGACGCTAGCCACCCGCTTGGTCGCGCTGCAACATCTGCAAGCCGGCGACAGCGTCGGCTACGGCTCGTGCTTCACGGCAGACCAGCCGACGACGATTGGCGTGGCAGCCTGCGGTTATGCCGACGGCTACCCGCGCCACGCCGGCACTGGCACGCCGGTGCTGGTCAACGGCATCCGCACCAGATTGGTCGGCCGGGTCAGCATGGACTTGGTGACGGTGGATTTGAATCCGGTGATTGCGGCGGGCGTGGAAGTCGGCTTTGGCAGCGAAGTGACGCTGTGGGGCCGCGCACAGAACGGTGCCCTGCTGGCGATTGACGAAGTCGCGCAGGCGGCGGGCACGGTCGGCTATGAGTTGATGTGCGCCCTAGCGCCGCGCGTGCCGACAGCGGTGGATTGAGCGCCCGGTAACGCCTGCGCCCCATAGCCATCCTGCCTTGCTTTCCTACAATCGCCCCCTATGCACACCCTCCACTACACCCGAGCCGCCGACCTTCCCGCCATCCTTGCCCAGCGCATCGCCATCTTGGATGGCGCGATGGGCACCATGATCCAGCGCTTCAAGCTGGGGGAAGCCCAGTACCGGGGCGAGGGCTACAGCGGCCCGGGCGCGGTGGGCGATCGCTTCAAAGACTTTGCGCGCGACGTCAAAGGCAACAACGAGCTGCTGTCAATTACGCGCCCCGACGTGATCCGCGACATCCACGAGGGCTATTTGGCCGCCGGTGCCGACCTGATCGAGACCAACACCTTCGGCGCGACCACCGTGGCGCAGGAGGATTACAAAATGGCCGATTTGGCGCGCGAGATGAACCTGCGCTCGGCGCAATTGGCGCGCGCGGCCTGCGACAAATTCAGCACACCGGACAAGCCGCGCTTTGTCGCCGGCACGCTCGGCCCCACGCCCAAGACCGCCAGCATCAGCCCCGACGTCAACGACCCCGGCGCGCGCAACATCACCTTTGAGCAACTGCGCCAGTCGTACTACGAGCAGACCGAAGCGCTGATTGAAGGCGGTTCGGACGTGATTTTGGTCGAGACGATTTTTGACACGCTCAACGCCAAAGCCGCGCTGTTTGCCATCGAAGAAGTGTTTGAAAAGCTCAACGTGCGCCTGCCTTTGATGATCAGCGGCACGGTGACGGACGCCTCGGGGCGCATCCTGAGCGGCCAAACGGTGACGGCGTTTTGGCACAGCGTGCGCCACGCCCGCCCGCTGGCCGTCGGCCTGAACTGCGCTTTAGGCGCGGCGCTGATGCGCCCCTACATCCAAGAGCTGGCCAAGGCTGCGCCGGACACCTTCATCAGCTGCTACCCCAACGCCGGCCTGCCCAACCCGATGAGCGACACCGGCTTTGACGAAACGCCCGAAGTCACCAGCCGCTTGGTGCATGAATTCGCCGCCGAAGGGCTGGTCAACATTCTGGGCGGCTGCTGCGGCACCACGCCCGAGCACATCGGCGCTATCGCTAAAGCAGTGGGACAGGTCAAAACCCGGCCATTGTTCTACCGCGAAGCCCAATAAAGCTTGCACCAGGGCTAAATTCACAGTCAAAAGTGCCTCTAGCCCTTTAAATACGGACGCTAGTAGCTATGATTTTTATCATTGATTGAGGCGGTACAGCGATGAGCAGCGTCCAGTTTCCTACCTCGGTAGCACCAGCCAGCACCGTGGCACCGGTCGGCTCGGTCAGCAGCACCAGCGCTAGCAGTGGCAACAGCACCGGCAACAACGCCCGCACCGCTGCGGGCGCGCAGTTAGCTGCCGATGCGGCGCTGCTCGGAGCCAAGGCGCTGGGCAGTGCGGCAGTAGCAGCGGCCAGCGCACCGACGCTGACCAGCGCCGCCCACCAGTTGGCCGCGTCGTGGCCGACAGCGGCTGCGCCCAATGCACCTGCAGCGCTAGCGGTGTCAGCCGCGCCCATCCCCGTATTGCCGCAAGCGCCGCAAGCGCCGCAAACACACATCTCCGCCCAAGCGCGCGAGGCACTGAGCGCCGGCTTTGACCCACGTCGCGCAGCCCACGCCAGCGCGCCCACCAGCCCAGCCAACACCAACAACCCCGCCGCCACCGGCTTATCCGGCGGGGCGCACCAAGCTGCGCCCGTGACCGCCGCATGGCCTGCCGTCGGGCTGGATACGCCATTGCGCCACATGGTGCAGAGCTTGGTGCAGCAAGTCACCACGCAAGGCGGCGGACACGCGGGTCAGCAGCGCGTGGTTGCGGCGCAGATCTGGCCGCTGTCGCTGGCGCATGCGCTCGAAAGCGGCGGCGAGGATGGCGAAGGCAGCCCGATGCAAACGTGGCTGGTGCGCCAAGGCACGGTACAAACCGCCGAGGGGCCGCGCGGTTTGACGCTAACGCTGCGGGTGCCAGTGCCGTGGCTGGCTTCGTTGGCGGCGCAAGCTGCGCCAGTCGCTCTGGGGTCGGCGAAGGCAGCAAGCAGCACCAGCGCACTGCAAGCGACTTATCTGGGCGCTCCACAGAATTTGCAATCGGGCGTGTTGGCGTTGGTGTTGCAGGGCATGGGGTCAGCCGGGCCAGCGGTGCCAGCGCGCACCAGTGCGCTGCTGGTGCTGGATTTTCAGCCGCTGTTGATGACGGCGGGGGCGGCAGTCTATGGCCGCGACCTGCTGCAAGCGCGCCACGATCCGTGGGTGCAGCAGGCGCAGTTGCAAGCCAGCGGCCAGTGGGCCAAAGACGAAGAAATCGCCCGCCAGCGCGAGCGCGAAGCCGGTTTGTGCCAAGCCAGCGGCTGCCCCTACGCCTTGCGCGCGCCGTGCGCGCAGCCGTTTTGTTTGGAGATGCGCGTTGGCACGCCACTGGCCGCACCGATGGCGGCGCTGGACGTCATCGCTGGCCGCGCTGGCACCACCGGCAGCGTTACGCCGCTTTAAGGCTTTAAGGGTACAAACCGCGCATTTCACGCGCGCGCAGGATGCGCGTGCAGGCAACGATGAAGGTGGCGGTGCGCAGGCTCACTTTGTGCTCTTGCGCTACGTCCCAAATGCCGGCAAAGGCGTCTTGCATGATCACCACCAAGCGGGCGTTGATCTCGGCCTCACTCCAGAAGAAGCTGGAGAAGTTTTGCACCCACTCAAAGTAGCTGGCGGTCACGCCGCCGGCGTTGGCGATCACGTCGGGCAGGATCAGCACGCCTTTGTCGTTCAAGATGTCATCGGCCTCGGGGGTGGTCGGACCGTTGGCGCCTTCAATGACCAAGCGCGCTTGGATTTGGCCGGCATTGGCGGCGGTGATTTGGCTCTCCAGCGCCGCCGGAATCAAGATGTCGCACGGCACGCCCCAGAAGGCGGCGTTGTCCATCACTTGCGCGCCAGCAAAGCCGGCCACGCCGCCAGTTTTCTGCACATGCGCTTGCAGCGCGGGCACGTCAAAACCGGCCTCTTGGTAGATGGTGCCGGTGTGGTCTTGCACCGCCACCACGCGGGCGCCAGCCTCGGCAAACAGCTTGCCGGCGGTGCCGCCGACGTTGCCAAAACCTTGCACCGCGACGCGCGCGCCCGGCAAGGGCAAATTGATGCGCTGCGCTGCGGCCGCGCCGACGGTAAACACGCCGCGCCCGGTGGCCTCAATGCGCCCCAGCGAGCCGCCCAGCTCGACCGGCTTGCCGGTGACAACACCGGTGGCAGTAGCGCCGGTGTTCATCGAATAGGTGTCCATCATCCACGCCATGATTTGGCCGTTGGTGTTGACGTCCGGGGCGGGAATGTCTTGCGTCGGGCCAATGATCAGGCCGATCTCGCTGGTGTAGCGGCGCGTCAGGCGCTCCAGTTCAGCGCGTGAGAGCTGTTTCGGATCGACGCGGATGCCGCCTTTGGCGCCGCCATAGGGCACGTTGACGGCGGCGTTCTTCACCGACATCCAGGCCGACAGCGCCATCACTTCAGACAGCGTCACATCTTGGTGAAAACGCACGCCGCCTTTGCCCGGGCCGCGGCTCAGGTTGTGCTGCACGCGGTAGCCCTCGTAGTGGGCGATGGTGCCGTTGTCCAGCTCAATCGGCACATCGACGATCAGGATGCGCTTGGGGCGCTTGAGCGTCTCGACCCAGCGCGACAGATGCCCCAAATAGGGCGTGACACGATCGACCTGCTTGAGGTAATTGCCCCACGGGCCGAGGTGGTCGGCTTGCAAATACGAGGGCACAGCGTGAGCGGGCACGGCTGGCTGGCTAGAAGCGGAAGACATAGCGAAAGTCCTTCGGATAGTGAATCAAATCAGCAAAGCTTAGAAGCATGCGCAGTGCTTGTCCAACGCCATAGCGCGGTGTGGTCTATTGGAGCGGGGTCGCGCGCTGGGTCAGCGGCGGTATGTGTCTCAATTTGCGCCGCACGCTGCTTTGACAACACCTTGTCACAATTGGTGTTCACAGTGTGGCGCTATGCCCCACAACGCGCTTTCCGCTGATTCCTCATCTTCCCCCTCGCCCTCCTTCGCCACCGGCTCTTTGGGGCGCCGCTTGAGCGCGGTGTTGCTGTCGGTACTGACCTTGGGGCTGGTCGGCTCTGCCATTGGTGGCTGGTCGCTCCAGCGCATCCACCGCTCGACTGAAAGCATGGTGGCGCACAGCGTGGCCAATGAACGCTTGGTGGCCGACGCTTACCGCCTGCAGTCGATGAATGCCGAGCGCTACAAAGCCGTCGCCCTCAGCTCTGAACCCGAGGTCGGCGAGATTTTGGGCGCCGACATTGCGCAGACGCAGCAGGAGTTTGAGCAACTGATCGCGCAACTAGGCCAGCAGCTGCGCACCGAGGGCGATGGCCAGCGGCTGAACCAAGTGCGCAGCCAAGCAGGCAGTTTTTTGCAGGCGCGCACTGAACTGGTGGCCGCACGCGACTCCGGCCTGACGGCGCGCATCCAGCAGGTGTATGCCGAGCGCTTTCTGCCCGCATCGCAGGCGCTGCTGCAAGCGCTGGACGCGCTGAGCCAGTCGCAGCGCCAAGCCATCGACGACGCCGCTGGGCGCGTGGCGCAGCTGAGCGGCTGGGCACGCCTGTCGCTGTGGGCGTTTGCTGGGCTGTCGCTGCTGCTGGGGACGCTGCTGGCGCTCTGGCTGGTGCGCAGCATCACGCGCCCGATGGCGCTGGCCCGCGCCACCGCCCATCGCGTGGCCGGACTGGATTTGCGCCACGACATCGCCGGCCATACGCGTGACGAAACCGGCTACCTGCTCAGCGCCATCGCCACGATGCAAAGCGAGCTGCGCGCACTGGTACACCAAGTGGGCGCGTCGGTGCAAGGGGTACGCACCGCCTCGCTAGACATTGCCAACGGCAATGCCGACCTGTCGCAGCGCACCAACGACACCGCGGCCCGCTTGCAGCAGACCACGGTCGCGCTGGAGCAGGTCACGCGCCAGGTGCAGCAGTCGGCCGACACCGCGCAGCGCACCGAAGCGCTGGCAACGCAAGCCGTCAGCGTGGCGCGCCAAGGCAGCAGCGTCAGCGCGCAGGTGTTGTCCACCATGCAAGACATTGCCCGCAGCGCGCACCAAATTGCCGACATCACCGGCGTGATTGACGCCATTGCGTTCCAGACCAATCTCTTGGCGCTGAACGCGGCGGTCGAGGCCGCCCACGCCGGCGAGCGCGGCCGGGGTTTCTCGGTCGTCGCCAGCGAGGTGCGCAGCTTGGCCAACCGCTGCGCACAGGCTGCGCGGCAAATCAAAACGCTGATTGATGCATCGACCCAGCAGGTGAGCGTCGGCGCCGGTTTGGCTGGCCAAGCCGTGCTGACGATGGAGCAGGTGGTGGACGCCATCCACCAAACCTCTGACGCGATGGCCGAAATCAAGGGCGCCAGCCGTGCGCAAAACCAAGACATCGTCCGCATCCATAGCACGCTGTCGCAGCTGGACCAGATGACCCAACAAAACGCCGCGCTGGTAGAGCAATCGGCCGCCGCCGCCGACAGCCTGACGGAGCAAGCGCACGACCTGTCAGCGCTGATAGGGCGCTTTTTGCTGCCCGCACCCGCACAACCCCTGCTCACTACTTACGCCCCCGCATGACCAGCACCGTTACCCCCCCGCACAACAACGTCGGTGCGCATCCGCTGGGCCTGCTGCAAAGGATTTTTAGCCTGCACCGCGCTGCTGCAGCCGCACCGGTGCCACTGGTGCCTGAAGCTGCCGCGATGTCTATCGCCCGCCTGCTGGAAGAGAAAACGCTGCGCGCCCACTACCAACCGATTGCCCGCCTCGACAACGGCGCAGTGGTGGCGCACGAGAGCCTGATCCGCCTGCCCGCTGGCCACGCCCTGCGCAACCCGGACGAATTGTTCCAAGCCGCGCGCGAGCAGGGTCTGCTGGTGCGCTTGGAGCAAGCCTGCGTGGACGAAGGCACACGCACTTGGAGCAGCGTCGGCGGGGGCTTGCTTTTTTTGAACTTGAGCGCCTTTGCCATCGTCGAGATGGTGCAACGCTTGGGCGCTGGCGGCGTGGTGAGCGCCTTGGAAGCCGCCGGGGTGTCGCCGCGCTCTCTGGTCATCGAAATCACCGAGCATGACCATGCCGGCGATATCGCGCACCTGATTGACTGCGCCACGCAGATGCGCAGCTGCGGCGTGCGCTTTGCCCTGGACGACTTTGGCGAGGGCCGCTCCAGCCTGCGCCTGTGGGCCGAGCTCAGGCCCGACTACGTGAAAATTGACAAATACTTCACCGCGAGAGTCGAGGACAACCCGGTCAAAGTGCAAACCCTGCAAGGCTTGGTGCGCTTTGCCGAGATTTTTGGCACGCGCCTGATCGCCGAAGGCATAGAAACCGACGCGGCGCTGCGCGTTGTGCGCGATCTGGGCATCGCGCTGGGCCAAGGCTATGCACTGGGGCGAGCGCAAGCGCAGCCGGCGTTAGCCATTTTGCCGGCAGCGCAGCGGGTGATTGCCAGCGCTGAAATCTCGGTGCTGCCCAACCTCGCCCGGGCCGGCGGCGGCGACGTGACGCTGGCGCGGGTAACCACTTGGGTCGAGCCGCAGCCGCCAACGATCACGGTGGACGAGCTGGCCGAGGTGTTCCGTGCCCACAGCACGCTCAAAGCCATCGCGCTGGTGGACGACGGCCACCCGGTGGGGCTGGTCAACCGCCAGACGTTTAACGACCACTACTCCCGGCCGTTTTTTAAAGAGCTGTACGGCAAAACCCCGGCCAAAAAATTCGCCAACACCCAGCCGCTGGTGCTGCACAAACATGCCGGCGTAGACGCGATGACCGAGGTGCTGATCTCGGCCGACCAGCGCTACCTGTCGGAGGGCTTCATCGTCACCGACAACGGCCAATATGCCGGCTTGGGCAGTGGCCAGCAGTTGGTGCGTTTGGTGACGGAAGTACGCATCGAAGCGGCACGCCATGCCAACCCGCTGACCCTGTTGCCCGGCAATATTCCGATCAACGAGCACATCCGGCGGCTGCTGAAAGCCGGCAGAAAATTCGTCGCCTGCTATGCCGACTTGAACGACTTCAAGCCCTTCAATGACCATTACGGCTATTGGCAAGGCGACGAAATGATCCGCTTAGCGGCGCGCACCTTGGTGTCCCATTGCGAGCCGCAAAAAGACTTCATCGGCCACGTCGGCGGCGACGATTTCATGCTGCTGTTCCAAAGCGAAGACTGGGAGCAGCGCTGCCGCGACATTTTGGTGCATTTCAACCAGCACGCCCGGGAGCTGTTCGACGCGCCAGCGCTGCAGCGCGGCGGCATTGATGCCGAAGACCGGCACGGCGTCACGCGCTTTTTTCCGTTCACTACGCTGTCGCTGGGCGCCCTCGTCATCGAACCCGGGCGCTTTGAGCGGCCCGACGCCGTCGCCTCGGCCGCCGCAGCGGTCAAGCACCAAGCCAAGATGGGGCACCGCGGGCTGGTGGTACACACCGGTGCGGCGGGCACCACCGCGCCGCCGGGCTGAGCACTTACTTCCAGCGCACTGGCTCCACATGCACGCTGCCTTGGGTGCTGCTGATGGTGATAGCGCCTTCTTGGATGGTGGCTTGCAGTTGCATGCTGCGCTGCGCCAGTTGCGCCAGCTCCAGCGCGGCCTCCGACGGGATGCGCCAGACCTGCAGTTTGTCCAGGCGCGTCAGCTTGGTTTCAATGCCTTTCCACCACACTTCAGCGGCGTGGTTGAAGGCGTACAGCACCACCGCGTCGGCTTTGCTGCAGGCTTTGCTGATCGGCTTGTCTTCGGGCTGGCCCACTTCAATCCACAGGCGCTTGCGGCCGGTGAAGTCGGTGAGCGATGCATCTGGGTCGTCCGGGTCGGACAAACCCGCGCCAAAAGCCAGCGTGCCGTCGCCATTGCAGGTGTCTTGCAACTCGTGCGCGTGCAACGCCAGCGCGACAAGGCGCACCATCATGCGTTCGTCGGTTTCGCTCGGGTGGCGCGCCAAGGTCAGCGCGTGGTCGGCGTAGTAGCCGTGGTCGATGTCGGCGATTTGCAAGTTCGCCTTGAAGATGGTGGATTTAATGGCCATAGATAGAAATAGGGTTCCGTAAAAAACAATGCCCCGGCCTTCAACAAGGCATCGGGGCATTAAAAATGAGAGCTACTAGCGCACGTATCTATTGGGCTAGAGGCCTAAAACACCATAAATTCAGCGGTATTTAGATGCGGCGCGCCAGTTCGGCGGCTTTACCGGTGTAGCTGCCGGGCGTCATGGCCAGCAGGCGGGTTTTTTCGGCTTCTGGAATCTCCAGCGAGCGAATCAAACCGTGCAAGTCAGCCGCCGTGACCGTCTGGCCGCGTGTGACTTCTTTCAGCTTTTCGTACGCGCCCTGCACGCCGTAGCGGCGCATCACGGTTTGGATCGGCTCGGCCAGCACTTCCCATGCGCCGTCGAGGTCGCTGGCCAGCGCTTCTTCGTTCAGCTCCAGCTTGTTCAGGCCGGTCAGCAACGAGCTGTAGGCCAGCGTGGCATAACCCATCGCCACGCCAATGTTGCGCAGCACGGTGCTGTCGGTCAGGTCGCGCTGCCAGCGGCTGATCGGCAGCTTCTCGGCCAAGTGCTTGAGCACAGCGTTGGCCAGACCCAAATTGCCTTCAGCGTTTTCAAAGTCAATCGGGTTGACTTTGTGCGGCATGGTGCTGGAGCCAATCTCGCCGGCCTTCAAGCGCTGCTTGAAGTAGCCCAAGCTCACGTAGCCCCAAATGTCGCGCGACAGGTCAATCAAGATGGTGTTGGCGCGGGCAATCGCATCAAACAGCTCGGCCATGTAGTCGTGCGGCTCGATTTGGATGCTGTAGGGCTGAAACGTCAGGCCCAGACCCATCGGCTCAGGCGTTTCAATGACGTTTTTGCTGAAGGCTTCCCAATCAAAATCAGGCCACGCGGCCAAGTGGGCGTTGTAGTTGCCCACCGCACCGTTCATTTTGGCCATGATTTTCACGGCGGCAATGCGCTCTACCGCCGTTTGCAGGCGCACCACGACGTTGGCCAGCTCTTTGCCCACGGTGGTGGGGCTGGCGGTCTGGCCGTGGGTGCGGCTGAGCATCGGCACCGCTGCGTGCAGGTGCGCCATTTCGCGCAGCTTGAGGATGATGCGGTCCAGCCCCGGCAGCACGACTTGATCGCGTCCGGAGCGCAGTTGCAGCGCGTGGCTGGTGTTGTTAATGTCTTCGCTGGTGCAGGCAAAGTGAACGAATTCGATGGCTTTTTCCAGCTCGGGGCGCGCCTCAAACTTGGACTTGATCCAGTATTCGACGGCTTTGACGTCGTGGTTGGTGGTTTTTTCAAACTCTTTGATGGCGGCGCAATCGGCAGCCGAGAAGTTCTTCACCAAGCTGAGCAAATAAGCGCGGGCGCCGACGGTGAGCGGTTTGAATTCGTCAAAACCGGCGTCCGATAGCGCGATAAACCACGCTACTTCGACTTGCACGCGGCGGTGCATATAACCGTGCTCACTCATGATGGGGCGCAGGGCGGAAAGCTTGGCGGCGTAACGGCCATCCAGCGGCGACAGGGCGGTAAGGGGTGTAAGGCTCATAGAAGCCAGATTGTAGGGTTCCCCCACCCAAACACCGCACCCACCACCTAGCAACCATGCCCAAACACTAGGTCGGCTCCGGGCCAAAATAAAAAATGTTGTGACGCGCCCCAGAGCGAATAAAGAGAGGGAGGGAGGAGGAGCACCCCAAGGCTATCAGTCAGGCACCAACCTGAAAGGCGTCACAACATAGAAAGCTGCGGGACTCAAAACAATTGACCCCACGCATGGATAGAGGGTGGCTGTTTTCAGAAAGTTCCAGCTGTTGCCGCTTAGGAATGCGAAAAAACGTAAGCGCATGTCACTCACGCCACCTGCGCCGGTGTGCGGCTCAAACCATGGACAACAAGCGCTCTAGCGAAACGTTGACGCGCACGTCGCGCTGCGCCACCGGACCGGTGATTTTCCACGCCGGCACTGAGGTGTCGCGCGGAATCATCTCGCCAGTGGGCATGTCGTCGCGGTTGAGCAACACCGCGACGCGCGGCGTGGTGGCAGTGGTGCCGCGCTTGAGCACCAATCCAACTTCTTTGCTGGCCAAACGGACAAACGCCCCCGGCGGGTACACGCCCAGCGCCTTGACGATGGCTACGCCGGTTTCATCGACCTGTTGCTCCTCGTCGTAATAGCAGGCCTGCATGGCGGCGGTGACTGGCATCGGCGTGCGCACCGCGCGCGGTGCCAAGCGGGCCGCAAAGATGTCGGCGCGTTGCAGCAGGCGCGCTAGCTGCTGGGCTTCAGTTTTGCTTGCCAGTGCGCCGGGGGCGCGGTGGTGGTGGTGGCGCACCGCGTCCAGCACCAGCGGGTCGTCAATGCCTTGCGCCAGCAGCAACTCGGCCGAGCGCAGCGCATGGCTCTCAACGGCGGCAATTTGCGCCGCATCCAGTGGCTCGGTTTGCAGCGCCAGCTGGTCTTGCAGCTC
>JAGNUJ010000014.1:0-7252 GCA_017987055.1 Giesbergeria sp. | reverse complement strand
GGCAGGGGCTGGCCCAGCTGGATGGTTTCGATGGTGAGGGCGACAAGGTTCATAGTGCGGGCAGATTATCGGGTCATGTTGCCAGACGTAACTTGAAGGGTGCCAAGGGGATTCCCTGACACCCAAACACCAGAGTTTAGGGGGCGCTAGGCAGCTTAAGCACCAAACACCGCCGCCCACAGCGCCATCACCGCGCTGCGCTCGGCCACCACCGTAGCTGACTCGACTTCCAGCGACGCTTCGTCCAGCCGTGCTTTGTGCTGCACGCTGCGCAGTTGGCGGTAGGCCACCGCTGCCGCATTGCCTACCCCCGCAGGCAGCAGCCCGGTTTTTTCAGCGCGCTGCAGCAGGGCGATATTGCCAACGTTGCCCAGCAATTCGGGGTGCGTGGCTGACTGCGACAGCACCAAATATTGCACCGCAAATTCGGCATCGACCATGCCGCCTTGGCTGTGCTTGACGTTAAATTTGTCGTTGCGCACCGGGTTGGCTTGGCGCACACGCTCACGCATAGCGACGATTTCTTGGCGCAGTGCCGCTGCATCGCGCGGCGCACTGATAACAGCCTCGCGCACGGCGTCAAAGCGCGCGCGCAGTGCCTCA
Organism: Giesbergeria sp.; assembly: GCA_017987055.1. GTDB lineage: Bacteria > Pseudomonadota > Gammaproteobacteria > Burkholderiales > Burkholderiaceae_C > Simplicispira. Next base: position 6,649 of record JAGNUJ010000014.1, on the reverse strand, counting down.
CTGCCCAGCACAAAGCGGGCGCGCGTCATGGCTTGGTGTTCCCACGTCCAGGCGGTGTTGCTTCCGCGCTGCTGCTGGTAATTAGCGTAGCTGTCAAAGCTAGTGACCAGCAATCCCGAATTGCCGTTGGGACGCAGCGCGGTGTCGATTTCAAACAAATCGCCCTCGCCAGTTTTGACGGCTAACCAGTTGATCAGCTTGCGCACAAAGGCGGCATAGACCTCTGGAGCGCGCTCGTCGTCGTCGTCAAAAACGAAGACGATGTCCAAGTCGCTGCCGTAGCCCAGCTCTTTGCCGCCCAGCTTGCCGTAGCCAATGATGGCGAATTGCGGCTCGTCGCGGTGGCGATTTTTCAGGCGCGCCCAGCACCATTGGGTGGTGATGCGCAGCACGCTATCGGCCAGCGCGCTCAGGTCGTCGGCGACTTGCTCGACGGTGAGGCGCCCTTCGACATCGCGCGCCAACGTACGGAAGGTTTCCGCATGGTGGGCGCGGCGCAACAAATCGAGCAAGGTTTCGGTGTCATCCTCTTGGGTCGAACGCACTGATGCTAGGCGCAGCTGCAAGTCGCGCTCAAAATCAGCAGCAACAAAGCGCTCGGACAGCAGCGCGCTACCAGCCAACTCGTCGATCACACCGGGGTGTTGCAGCAAATAGCGCGCCGACCAGCGCGCTGCGCCCAGCAGGTGCAGCATTTGCTCATGTACGGCAGGGCGCTCCAGCAGCAGCGCCAAATAGCTTTCGCGCCGCAGCAGCGGCTCCAGCCAATCAACCAGACGCACCGCCGCCGCTTCGCTGACAGAGCCTTCTTTGACCCACTGCGCCGTGCGCTGCACCAGACGAAACAGCCGGGTGCGCGCCTCATCACGCAGCGCCAGCACGCGGGCATGGTTGTGCCATTCGGCCACACGCTCGCACAGCAGCGGCGGCAGAGTATCGAGCAGCGATTGCAACTCAGACGGCGCATGGGCGCTGCTTTTATTGCCGCCACAGCCGCCGCCTTGGCACTGCTTTTTGTCGTTGCCGCCCAGCAGCGTGTCAAATTCTTGCGCCACCAGTTCGCGGTGGGCGTCCAGTTGGTGCAAAAACTCGCAGCTGTTGGCGTGACCCAAGGTCTGCGCAATCCACGCCAAGTCGTCGTCGCGCGTCGGCAAAACATGGGTTTGCTGGTCGTCCAGATACTGGATGCGGTGCTCAACGCGGCGCAAAAAGGTGTAAGCCTCGGCCAGCGCCTGCGCCGTGGCGGCGGGCATCAGCCCCGCCTCGGCCAAGCGCTGCAGCGCTTCCAGCGTCGGGCGCCGGCGCAGCTCGGGGAACTGGCCGCCGCGCACCACTTGCAGCAGCTGCACGGTGAATTCAATCTCGCGGATACCGCCGCGCGACAGCTTGACGTCGTTGGCGCGCTCGGGCCGGCCAGCGCTGCGCTTGGAGGCGTGGTCACGGATTTGCCGGTGCAGCGCGCGCAGCGCATCAAACACGCTGTAGTCCAAATAGCGGCGAAACACAAACGGCAGCACCACCTCGCGCAGCGCCTGCACCGCTGGGCTGGCAACGCTGGCATAAGGCGCGACGACACGGCTTTTGAGCCAAGCAAAGCGCTCCCACTCGCGCCCCTGCACTTGCAAATATTCTTCGAGCGCCACCAGAGAGGCGGCGGGCGGCCCCGAGTTGCCATTTGGCCGCAGTGCCAAATCAACGCGAAAGACAAAGCCGTGCTCGGTGGTATCGCCAATCAGGCTGTAAATGGCTTTGACCGCGTGGCCAAAGTATTCGTGGTTGGAGATGCGTCCACGCCCATCCTCAGCGCGGCCTTGGGTTTCACCGTCGTGCTCGTAGACGTAGATCAGGTCGATGTCGCTAGACACGTTGAGCTCGCGCGCGCCCAGCTTGCCCATACCCACTACCCACAGCTGCACCGGCTGGCCTTGTGAGTCCTGCGGCGCGCCAAAGCGGGTATCCAAATCAGTACGCGCGTGGCGGCAGGCACGATCCAGTGCCAGCTCAGCCAGCTCGGTCATGGCGCGCGTGACGGTATTAAGCGGAGTTTGCTCGGCGCAGTCGAGGCGCATCAGCCTCTCTAGCACCAGTTGACGCAGGATACGCAGCGCAGTGCCGACATCGTGCCCTGCCGCTTCCAGTGCCGCCAGCGTGCTGGCCATACTGGAGCGCACCGGCGCGCCGGGCGGCAACAGCACCAACTGCGCGCCATAGCGGCGGTGCAGGCGCTGAAAAAACCGGGAATGCGCTGCCGGGGCGCAAAGAACTTCGGGGGCGGCGCTGTCAAAGTGAGCTGTCTGCATGGCCTGTGCGGCAAAGCTGTCACCGCAGGTAAAACGATCGAGTCGCACGGGGCACGCGCTAACTGCGCGGGCGATAATTCTGGCCTCCCCCAAGCCCGCCATGCATGACGATTTGCCGCACCCATTAACTCCTTCGCTTCCTGCACACCCTTCACGGTGGCTGAAATCAGCAGCCTGGGTGGCACGGTGGTCTTTGGTGTTAATGCTGGTGGTGTTGCTGACGTTAGCCGCCGCTTGGGGAACGCTTCACGGCTGGATTGTGCCGCGTATCGGTGACTACCGTATCCAGTTGCAAGAGCAAGCCGGGCGCGCTTTAGGGGTACCCGTGCGCATCGGTACTTTGAGCGCGCGCAGCGATGGCCTGATCCCCGCGCTAGAGCTGGGCGACGTGGCGCTGCTGGACGCCCAAGGCCGCGCCGCGCTCAGCCTGCCCCGGGTGGTGGTCGCCCTGTCGCCGCGCTCGCTGTGGCGCTTTGGCTTTGAGCAGCTGTACATCGAACGCCCCGAACTCGACATCCGCCGCAGCGCCGAAGGGCGCATTTTTATCGCCGGCCTGCTGTTTTCAGACAGCGATTCGGGCGACACCAGCGCCGCCGACTGGCTGTTTGACCAAACCGAAGTGGTGGTGCGCGGTGGCACGCTGCGCTGGAGCGACGAGCTGCGCGGTGCGCCGCCGCTGGCGCTTGGCGATGTCGATGTGCTGCTGCGCAACGGCAACTGGCGCCACCAGCTGCGCATCGACGCCACCCCGCCCCCGGCGTGGGGCGAGCGCTTTACGCTGATGGGCAAATTGCGTGAGCCGCTGCTCAGTGCCCACAGCGGCAATTGGCAGCAGTGGACAGGGCAATTGTTTGCCGACTTCCAACGCGTCGATGCTTCGCAGCTGCGCCACTACCTGCCCGCCGATGCAGGCGTGGCGGTGGCGCAAGGCTACGGCACGGTGCGCGCTTGGGTCGATGTGGCGCGTGGCGCAATGGTTGGCGGCAGTGCCGATATCGCACTGTCCCAAGTCAGCGCTACGCTGGGCAAGCAACTGCAGCCGCTGGAACTGGCAAGCATCCAAGGGCGCTTGAGTGGCAAACGACAGACCAGCGGCTTTGAGGTATCGACCCACGGGCTGCAATTTGTCACCGGCGACGGCCTGCGCTGGCCGGGCGGCAATCTGCGCCTGCAACACCGCACCGCCGCACGTGCCAGCCCAGCACGCAGCGAACTGACTGCCGACCGCCTCGATCTGGCCGCCCTGTCGCGTATTGCCGAGCGCCTGCCGCTGGGCGATGCCGCCCACAACGCGCTGCGCACCTACGCGCCGCAAGGCCAAGTCGAAACCCTGCAAGCGACATGGCAAGGGCCGTTTGATGCGCAAGGGCGCTACCAAATCAAAGCGCGCATCCACGGCTTGGCGCTGGGCGACACGCCGGCCACCGCTGCCAGTGCCAGCACCGCCACCATCGGCCTGCGCGGCGCAGCGCTCGAGGTCGAAATGACCCAAGCCGGCGGCAAAGCCACGCTGCGCCTGCGCGAGGGCGCGCTGCTATTGCCCCGTATTTTTGAAGACCCGGTGCTGGCGCTGGGCAAGCTCGACACCCAAGTGCATTGGCAAATTGACGGCACAGAAAATCCACGCATCAGCGTGCAAGTCGGCGAGACCCACTTTGCCAACGCCGACGCCCAAGGCCAACTGCGCGCCACATGGCGCACCAGCGACCCGAAAAAATCCAGCAGCGGCGCACGCTTTCCCGGCGTACTGGAATTGAACGGCACGCTGACCCGCGCCGATGGCACGCGCGTGCACCGCTACCTGCCGCTGGTAATTCCCGCCGAAGCGCGCCACTACGTGCGCGATGGTGTGCTGGCCGGCAGCGCCAGCACCGTGGCATTTCGCGTCAAAGGCGACCTGCACGACCTGCCGTTCAACGACCCCAAGCAGGGCGAATTTCGCATTGCCGCGCAGGTGCAAAACGCCACCTACGCCTTTGTGCCGCCCAGCGTGCAGCCCGCCGGTGAACTGCCCTGGCCAGCGCTGACTGGCCTGAGCGGCGAGCTGGTGTTTGAGCGCGCGTCGATGCAAGTCATCGGCGCCAGCGGCCAATTTACCGGTGCGCGCACGGTCCGCATCAGCCAAGCACAAACGCAGATTGCCGACCTCGAACACCCGGTGGTCGAAGTCTCCGCCCAAGCCAGTGGGCCGTTGAGCGAATTTTTGGATATCGTTAAAAAATCGCCGATTGACGGCCTGATCCACCACGCTTTGGCGCAGGCCAGCGGCAGCGGCCCGGCCGAGCTGCAACTCAACCTGCGCCTGCCGATTGACGAGCTGCATAAATCCACCGTGCGCGGCGGCGTCACGCTGAGCAACAGCGACGTGCGCATGACGCCCGACACGCCGGCACTGACCCGCGCGCGCGGCGTGGTGCAGTTCAGCGACAGCGGCTTTAGCCTGAAAGACGTACATGCCCAAGCGCTGGGCGGGGCGGTGCAGCTCGAAGGCGGCCTGCAAGTGCTGCCCGCCAATGCAGCATCCAGCGCGAGCGCGTTGCAAATGCGCGGACAGGGCAGCGCCTCGGCCGAAGGCTTGCGCCAAGCGCCGGAGCTGGGTTTTCTGGCGCAACTGGCCGAGCACGCCAGCGGCACCGCGCCCTACACCTTGGCGCTGACCATGCGCCGGGGCGTGCCAGAAATAGCCGTCACTACCAACCTGCAAGGCTTAGCCGTCAACCTGCCCGCACCGCTGGGCAAAGCGGCTGACAGCGCCCTGCCGATGCGCTACACCACCACGTTGACCCCAGAATCACTCGCGCCCGACGCGCCGCTGCACGAGGACATCACGCTGGACGCTGGCGCGCTGGGCAGCGTGCGCTATGTGCGCGACATCAGCAGCAGCAGCAGCAGCGCCAAAGTGCTGCGCGGTGCCATCGCCGTCGGCTTGGGCCAAGGCGAAGAAGCGCCGCTGCCTGAGCACGGCGTCGCCGCCAACCTCAACGCCGCGCACATCAACGTCGATGCCTGGGAAGCGGTGTTGCTGCCCGCCGACAAAAAAAGCAGCGCTGCGCCCGTTGCCACCGCGCCTAGCCCAGCCAGCGCCGACTACCTGCCGACCACGCTGGCGCTGCGCACCGGCGCGCTCACCGTGCAAGGGCGCACGCTACACGACGTAGTCGCTGGCGGTGCGCGCGATGGTGCTGTCTGGCGCGTCAATTTGGACGCGCGCCAGTTGAACGGCTACCTCGAATACCACCCCGCCGGCGCACCGCGCGCGCCCAACGGACGCCTGTTTGCCCGCTTATCGCGCCTAGAAGTGCCACCCAGCAGTGCCGACACCGACACCGACACCGACACCGCCGCTGCGGTCGAAGCACTGCTCAACGAGCAGCCCGGCTCCTTGCCAGCGCTGGACATTGCGGTGAGCGACTTTCACTTGCGCGGGCGCGCGCTGGGGCGCTTAGAAGTCATTGCCACCAACCACGGCAGCGAAGGCGCACAGCGCGCTTGGCACCTGCAAACCTTCAACCTGACCACGCCCGAGGCGGCACTCAGCGCCAACGGCAGCTGGGCGCTACTCAACCCCAGCGCTAGCACACCCGGCGCACAGCGGCGCACTGAGCTGAGCTTTCACCTCGACATCAACGACTCGGGCGCGCTGCTGCAACGCTTTGGCATGGCCGGCGTCATCCGCCGCGGCAAAGGCCAGATGCGCGGTCAAGTGCGTTGGCGCGGCGCGCCGCTCAGCCCTGACTACGCCAGCATGAATGGGCAAATCAACCTCAACTTTGAGTCCGGCCAGTTTTTGAAGGCCGAACCGGGGCTGGCCAAACTGCTCAGCGTGCTCAGCCTGCAGTCGCTGCCGCGCCGACTGACGCTGGATTTTCGCGACGTGTTTAGCCAAGGCTTTGCCTTTGACTTTGTGCGCGGCGACGTCACCCTGAACCAAGGCATAGCCAGCACCAACAACCTGCAAATGAAAGGCGTCAACGCCGCCGTGCTGATGGAGGGCCGCGCCAACGTCGCCGAGGAGACGCAAAACCTGCACATCGTCGTGGTGCCTGAAATCAACGCCATGACCGCCTCGCTGGTGGCCACTGCCATCAACCCGGTAATTGGCTTGGGCAGCTTTTTGGCGCAGATGTTTTTGCGCGGCCCTTTGATGCAAGCGGCGACGCAAGAATTCCACATCGACGGCACGTGGGCCGATCCGCGCGTCGAACGCGTCCAGCGCGGCAGCAAAGACGCCGCCGCCGCTGATAAAACACCGCCCACGCCAACCACACCAACCACCACAGCCCCGACCACTGAAGGAGTCGCCCCATGAAAATCGCCGCCATCCAAATGGTCTCGTCCCCGCACGTTGC
>JAGNUJ010000013.1 GCA_017987055.1 Giesbergeria sp. | reverse complement strand
GGCATTGCGCGCATCACCATCCCGGGGCAGTTTTTGTGGGCCAACGAGCAGATGCTGGAGATGCTGGGCACCAGCGCCACCGAGGTGCTGGCGTACAACTTTCGCGAGGTGGTGCGCGCCGCCGACCGCGACTGGGCAGTGCAGCAGCTGGACCGCTTGCTGGCCGGCGAGATTGACCATTACGTGGGCGAGCGCGAGTGCCACCGCCTCAACGACGGCCAGCGCGTGCCGGTGCTGTGTACCGTAATGCTGGTGCCGGCGCTGGGCGACGAGGCGGCGCACTTGGTGTGTGTGCTGCAAAACACCGGCCCGCTACAGGCCGCGCGCGCCGCTTTGGCGCGCAGCGAGACGCGCTTGCAATTGGCGCTGGAGGGCAGTGGCAGCGGGGTGTGGGACTGGGATTTGGCACAGCGCCATTGCGATTTTTCTCCCGGCATTGCCCGTATGTTGCGCTACAAGGGCGACGATCTGAACCGCGATTTTCGGCTGGAAGGGCGCTTGCACGAGAGCGAACGCACCTCGGTGGTGGCAGGCCTGCGCCGGGCCATGGCCTCGGGCGGGCTGTGGGTCGATAACATGCGCCTGCTGTGCTACGACGGCGTTTACCGCTGGTTTATGGCGCGCGGCCAGTGCCTGATGGATACAGAGGGCCAAGCCGAGCGTTTTTCTGGCGTGCTGACCGATATGTCCGATGAGCGCGACGCCCAAGAGCGCCAGCGCCTGGCCTCCACCGTGGTCGATAACTCGACCGAGGGCGTGGTGGTGACCGATGCCAGCAGCCGCATTTTGTCGGTCAACGCGGCGGTGACGCGGCTGCTGGGCTACACCGAGAGCGAGTTGCTGGGCAAAACCCCGGCCCTGTTCAAGTCGGGCCGCCACGACCGGGCGTTTTATGCCGCCATGTGGTCGGCCATTGCGGTGACGGGACGCTGGCAGGGTGAAATTTGGAATCGGCGCAAAGACGGCGAGGTGTTTCCCGAGCATATGTCGCTCAGTTCGGTGCGCGACGAGACCGGCACGGTGACGCACTACGTGTGCATGTTCAGCGACATCTCCGAAGAAAAAGCGCAAGAAAAACGCCTAGAAACGCTGGCGCAAAACGACCCGCTGACGGGCCTATCGAACCGCTCGTGGTTTGTTCAGCAGCTCGATACCACGGTGCAGCAGGCCACCGCCTCGGGCGAGATGCTGGCGGTGCTGCAAATTAACCTCGACCGCTTCAAAGACGTCAACGACAGCTACGGCCATGCGGCGGGCGATGCGGTGCTCAAACACATTGCGCTGCAAGTGCATTCGGCGCTGCGCCCGGGCGACTTGCTGGGGCGCATGGCGGGCGACGAAATGGCGGTGGTGGTGCGCCATTTGCGCCACTCTGAGGCCGCAGCGGTGGTGGCGCGCCAGCTGCTCAGCGCCGTGGCGCAGCCGTGGCGCTCGCCCGACGGTTTTGAGGTGGTGGTGGGCGCCAGCGTCGGCATTTGTATGTTTCCAACGCACGCCGCCAGCGCCCAAGATTTGCTGCAAGGCGCGCACGCGGCGGTGTATGGCGCCAAGGCGCGCGGGCGCGGCGCGTGGTGCTTTTATCACGAAGAAATGACGCAAGCGGCGCGCGAACGGCTGGCGCTGGAGGCGCATTTGCGCGAGGCGATGGCGCAGGGCCATTTGTCGCTGCACTACCAGCCGCAGGTGGACATTGCTTCAGACCGCATCGTTGGTGCCGAGGCGTTGCTGCGCTGGCACGACCCGCAAGAGGGCTGGATCTCGCCCGGGCGCTTTATTCCGGTGGCGGAGTCGTCCGGCATCATCGGCCCGCTGGGCGAGTGGGTGCTAGAGACCGCCTGCCGCCAAGGCCGCCAGTGGCTCGATGACGGCCTGCCGGCGGTGACGATTGCCATCAACGTCTCGCCGCGCCAGTTCCATTTGAGTGATTTGGTGGTCTGCGTCAGCAGTGTGCTGGCCAGCAGCGGTTTTCCGGCCAACTGCTTGGAGCTGGAGATCACTGAAAGCGCCTTGGCCGAGGAGCCCGAGGAGGCGCTCAAGGTGCTGCGGCGCATGGGTGACTTGGGTGTGCGGCTGGCGGTGGATGACTTTGGTACCGGCTATTCGTCGCTGGCGCATCTGAAGCGTTTTCCGATCGATGTGCTGAAAATCGACCAAGGCTTTATCCGCGAGATTCCACAAAGCGCCGATGACATGGCCATCAGCGCCGCCATCATCGCTATGGGCCAAAGCATGGGCCTAGAGGTGCTGGCCGAAGGGGTCGAGACGCCCGAGCAGTTGGCCTTTTTGCGCTCGCGCGGTTGCCACAGTTACCAAGGCTATCTGCGCAGCCGCCCCGTGCCTGCAGCCCAGTTTGCGGCGCTGCTGCAAGCCCAGGGCCCGGTGCCCGGGGCCGGTGCAGGTACAGGTGCAGGTGCAGGTGCCGGGTTAGCGGCGCCTTAGCTTGCCGGTGGCGGCGGCAGGCCGCGCTGGCGCAGCGGCGCGCAGTCGTCTTTGTCGGGCAGCGCCGGGGTGTGGTGTATCCAATCTGCTTCTTTTTCGATAGCTTCAAGCGCTTGCCCTGCTTGGGCTAGAGCTATTTTTGATACTAAATTTTTCGGCAGATACCGCGGCACGCCCAAGCTGCGCTGGGCGTGGGCGACGCCAGTCACCAGCAGCACCACTTTGCCGCTTTGCACGGCAGCGGCGGCGGTCTGCGCCAGTTGCATATCGCGGGCAATTTGTACGCGCACCATGCCGGGCAGCATTTTTTCGGGCAGCAAATCGCAATGGCCTTCGCGCACTGCGCGCAACTGGCGCAGCCACGCGGCGTCGCTCAAGTGCGCATCCAACGCCGTGTTGGCGGTAGCGGCGTTGAGCAGCTTGCGCGGCAGGTTGCCGCCCAGCACGGGCACGCCAGCGCGGACAGCCGCCATGGTGACGGGGCCATAGGCGGCCCATGGCCAAGCCGAGTCGTTCCAAAACAGTGCTTTTTGCACCGCCGCTTCGCTGGCGTCGGTGGGCAGTGCGGCGGTGCTGCGGCCTTGCTCGGCCATCTCTAGCACCAGCGCGGCCAAATCGTCGCCTTGGGCCAGCCATTGCACGGTGTCTTTTTCCCATGCTTGGTGCTCAGGCGCGTCGTGCTGCTCGCCCAGCAGCAAGATGTCGGCGGGCAACAGGGCTTGGCGTGCGCGCAGTGGCAGTGGGGTGGTGCAGGCGCTGCTGCCCAGCACCAAGGCCAGGGCGCACAGCGGCAATAAAAAGGAGGGATAACGCATAGCCGCCATGGTAATGGGCCTAAATAGGCCTAGCTAGCGCTGGCGCCAGCGTCTTCTACACTGTGGCGCTATGCGCAAAACCCACACGCTCACCACCAAGTTGCTGCTGATGGGGCTGGGTTTTTTGCTGGTGGCAATTACTTCGATTGGCCTGACGCTGTGGATTACGTGGAAGCTTGAAGGCAGCGCTGCTGCCGTCAACGAGGCCGGGCGCTTGCGTATGCACACCCTGCGCCTGGCTTTGGCTTTGCCCAATGAGCCACTGCCCGAGTTGCAGCAGCGCGTCAATCAGTTCAACGCCAGTCTTGATTTGCTGCAAACAGGCGACCCAGGGCGCCCGCTGTACGTGCCGTGGCGACAAAAATCGCGCGCCCGTTTTGCAGACATTCGCGCCACTTGGGCCGCTTTGCATCACCAGTGGTTGGGCCCGTCGCCGCCCAGTGCGCCGGCCGTGCTGTTGCAGGCGGATGCTTTTGTGGCGCGCATGGACAATTTTGTCGATGCCATTGAAATCGAAATCGTCCGCTGGACGGCGGTATTGCACTTGTTTCAGTTGTTTTTGGTGGCGGTAGCGATTGCTGCTGCCGTGGCCTTTATGGCCATCAGCTATTGGCTGGTGCTCAGTCCTGTGGCGCTGCTACAGCAGGCGCTAGCGCGTATCCGCCAAGGTGATTTAGGCACGCGCTTAGACGTGCAGACCAATGATGAGTTTGGCCAATTGACCGAGGGTTTTAACCTGATGGCCCGGGCCATGCAGACTTCGCACGCCGACTTGGAGTCCAAAGTGCGCGAGAAAACCGCCAGCATCGAAATCAAAAACCAGCGCCTCGCTGCCTTGTATCAGGTCAGTGCGCAGGCCTCTGAGGCCAATAATTTAGAGGTGTTGGCGCAGGGCTTTGTGCGCCAAGTGCGCAGCATTTCAGGCGCTGATGCTGCGGTGGTGCGCTGGTCCGACGAGGGCAACGAGCGCTACGTTATTTTGGCCGCCGACGGCCTGCCCAGCACTATGGTGGACGAAGAGCAATGTTTGCAGGCCGGCAGCTGTTTTTGTGGCCAGCCGCAGCGCAAAGCAGCGGCGCGGGTGATTCCTATCGTGCCATCGATGCCCATGCTTTTGCCGCATTGCTACGAGGCCGGCTACCAAACCTTGGTGGCGCTACCGGTGCAGGTGTACCAGCGCGTGCTGGGCGAGCTGAATTTGTTTTTTCGCACGCCGGTAGAGCTAACGCCAGATATGCGCGAGCTGCTTGAGGTCATGGTGCGCCATCTGGCCAGCTCGATGGAGGGGTTGCGCGCGACAGCACTGGAGCGCGAGGCGGCAGTGGCCGAAGAGCGCGGCCTGATTGCGCGCGAGCTGCACGACTCGATTGCCCAGTCGCTGGCCTTTCTCAAAATTCAGACCCAGCTGCTGCGCGACGCCGTCGCCAAAAACAACACGGCTGGGCGCGACCGCAGCATGGCCGAGCTCGACGCGGGCGTGCGCGAGTGCTATGCCGATGTGCGCGAGTTGCTGGTGCATTTTCGTACCCGCACCAGCGACGAGGATATCGAGGCGGCGCTGCGCACCACGCTGTCTAAGTTTGAGCACCAAACTGGCATCGCCACCCAGCTCAGCATGGAAGGCCACGGCCTGCCGCTGCCGCCCGACGTGCAGATCCAGGTGCTGCACATGGTGCAAGAGGCGCTGTCGAATGTGCGCAAACACGCTGGCGCCAGCTGCGTGCAATTGCGCGCGCGCCGCCACCCGCATTGGCGCTTTGAGGTGCAGGACGACGGCGTCGGGTTCGATGCTGCCGGTGTCTCTTCCGATGCGCTGCAAGTGGGGCTGGGCATCATGCGTGAGCGCGCCCTGGGCATTGGCGCGCAGGTGCAGGTGCAGTCCGTGCCTGGCCAAGGCACTACCATCAGCATCGCGCTGCCCGCCATGGCCGCGCCTGCGCCCGCCAACTTCCCAGCGCCTCCCGGCGCACCCCTGCTGCACTGAATCCCATGCCTCCAAAACCCATAACCCTTTTGGTGGTGGACGACCACACGCTGTTTCGCCGCGGCCTGATCGCGCTGCTAGAGCAATACGCCGGCCTGCAAGTGGTCGGCGAAGCCGGCGACGCCGCCCAGGCACTGCGCCTGGCGCCCGCGCTACAGCCCGACGTCATCTTGCTGGACAACCACCTGCCGGGCGTCAGCGGCATCGATGCCGTACAAGACTTGCGCCGGCTCGCGCCGCAAGCGCGCGTGCTGCTGCTCACGGTGAGCGAAGACGCGCAAGACCTGGCCCGGGCCTTGCGCCATGGCGCGCAGGGCTATCTGCTTAAAACCATCGACGGTGACTTGCTGGCCGAGGCCATCCAGCGCGCAGCGTGCGGCGAGCCGGTGGTGAGCCCGGAACTGATGGGTAAGCTGGTGATGGCCTTTCAATCACAAGGTGTGCCATCTGTGCCATCTGCACCGCTTGCGCCGCCTGCGTTGGCATCTGTGCGGCCAAACGCTGCGCTGGTCGCCGCCCTGTCGCCGCGCGAAGAAGAGGTGCTGCGCGAAATCGCGCGCGGTGCCAGCAACAAAGAAATCGCCCGCACGCTCGACATTGCCGAGACCACGGTGAAGATCCACGTGCAGCACATCCTGCGCAAGCTGGAGCTGACCTCGCGCGTACAGGCCGCCGTGTACGCCGCCGACCGGGTGCGCACGCCTGGGGCGTCAAATATAGGATAAAAAGTGGCTCTAGCCCTTATGCAGCAAGCGCTAGTAGCTATCAATTTAGATGTTTTTCGGGTTTGCTTGTGCCAGCTAGCCACTGGCCACGGCAGCTAGTTCTTTAGAACTATGTCCCCGGGATAACCCCTAGTTCTTTTGCCCCGCCCCATGGGTCGGTAGAAGGATGGGCAAAAGCGTGTCTTTTGGTGACGATAGCCTGCATTCACACAGGAGAGGTATCGCGCAATGGCAAGAGCTCCGCTTTCAGCGGGTGAAAGTCCCGAACGCACCCGGCAGGCCTGGTCGGTGTTGATCGTCAGTACGCTGGCGTTCACGGTCTGCTTCATGGTGTGGATGATGTTTGGCGTGATTGGCATCCCGATCAAGAAACTGCTCAATCTCAGCTCCACGCAGTTTGGCCTGCTCACCGCCATGCCGGTGCTGACGGGCTCCCTGATTCGCGTGCCGCTGGGCATCTGGACTGACAAATACGGCGGCCGCATCGTCATGGCGACCCTCATGGCCATCACCGTGCCGGCCATCTGGATGATGGGTTACGCCACCGAGTACTGGCACTTTTTGACCATCGGCCTGTTTGTCGGCTTGGCGGGCGGCTCGTTTTCGGTTGGCACGCCGTATGTGGCGCGCTGGTTTCCGAGAAACCGCCAGGGCACGGCGATGGGCGTGTATGGCGCTGGCAACTCGGGCGCAGCGGTGAACAAGTTCGTCGCCCCGGTGCTGCTGGTGGCCTTTGGCTGGACCATGGTGCCGCACGTCTACGCCGCCATCATGCTCGGCACGCTGGTGCTGTTTTGGTTTTTTAGCTACAGCGATCCGGCCCATCTGGTGCCGAGCAACGTCAAGTTCAGCGACCAGCTCCAATCGCTCAAAGACCCGCGCGTGCTCAAGTACTGCCAGTACTACAGCATCGTGTTTGGCGGTTACGTGGCGCTGTCGCTGTGGATGGTGCAGTACTACGTCGGCGAGTACGGCCTCGATATCCGCATCGCGGCCCTGCTGGCGGCGTGCTTTTCGCTGCCCGGCGGCGTGCTGCGCGCCATTGGCGGCTGGCTGAGTGACAAGTACGGCGCGCACAGCGTCACTTGGTGGGTGATGTGGGTGAGCTGGATTTGCCTGTTCTTGCTCAGCTACCCGCAGACCGAATTCAGCATCCTCACCGTGGACGGCGCCAAGACGTTCCACCTGGGCCTCAATGTGTACGCCTTCACCGGCTTGATGTTCATCCTGGGCATCGCTTTTGCCTTTGGCAAGGCCAGCGTCTTCAAATACATCAGCGACGACTATCCAGCCAATATTGGCACCATCAGCGGCATCGTCGGCCTGGCTGGTGGTTTGGGCGGCTTTGTGTTGCCGATTGCCTTTGGTGCCCTGATGGACTTGACCGGCGTGCGCTCCAGCGCCTTCATGCTGATGTACGGCGTGGTTTGGGTGTCGCTGATTTGGATGTATTTCACCGAAGTTCGTCGCACCCATCTGATGGAGCCGTCCCGCACCCCGGCGCCGGGCCCAGTCCGCTGATTTTCTGAAAGTCACACACCATGTCTGTCTCTCACCCTGCCCCGCGTGTCCGCACCGGGCGCACCCTGCACATCTGGACGCCGGAAGACAAAGCTTTTTGGGAGCGCGAGGGCGATGCCGTCGCCAAGATCAATCTGTGGATTTCGGTGCCAGCGCTGTTCTTGGCTTTTGCTATCTGGCAAGTTTGGAGCGTGGTGGCAGTCAGCCTGCCTGGCCTGGGCTTTCTCTATTCCAGCAACCAGCTGTTTTGGCTGGCGGCGGCGCCGGCCCTGAGCGGCGCCACGCTGCGCATTTTTTATTCGTTCATGGTGCCGGTGTTTGGCGGTCGGCGCTGGACGGCCATCTCCACCGCATCGCTCTTGATTCCGGCCATCGGTATCGGCTACGCGGTGCAAGACAACACCACCACGTACCCGACCATGCTGGTGTTGGCGCTGCTGTGCGGCTTGGGCGGGGGCAACTTCAGCTCCAGCATGGCCAACATCAGCTTTTTCTTTCCCAAGGAGCGCAAGGGCTCGGCCTTGGGCGTCAATGCGGGTCTGGGCAACTTGGGCGTGTCGGTGGTGCAGTTCTTGAGCCCGCTGGTGGTGACGGCCAGCATCTTTGGCGTTTTTGGCGGCGCCGGCCAAACCATCATTAAAAACGGCATTAGCGTGCAGGTCTGGACGCAGAACGCGGCTTTCATTTGGGTGCCATGGATTGCCCTGACCTCGCTGGCCGCTTGGTTTGGAATGCACGACATTGCCGATGCCAAGGCCTCGTTTGCCAGCCAGGCGGCGATTTTTCGGCGCAAGCACAACTGGCTGATGTGCCTGTTGTACTTGGGCACTTTTGGCTCGTTCATTGGCTATGCCGCCGGCTTTCCGCTGCTCATCAAAAGCCAGTTTCCGGCAGTGAATCCGCTGGCCTATGCCTGGCTGGGCCCGCTGGTGGGCGCCGTGGTGCGTCCCTTTGGCGGCTGGCTGGCCGACAAGGTGGGCGGCGCACGCGTCACGCTGTGGAACTTTGTCGTCATGGCGATTGCCGTGGTCGGCGTGATCCAGTTCCTGCCGCATAACGGCGTTGGCGGTAACTTTGGGGGCTTTTTCGTTTGCTTTCTGGTGCTGTTCCTGACCACGGGCATCGGCAACGGCTCCACTTTCAGCATGATTCCGGTCATTTTTCTGACCGAAGCCATGCGCGGCGTTGACCTCAACACACCCAGCGCTGTGGCGCAGGCACAAAAAGAAGGCAACACCTTGGGCGCAGCCACCCTGGGTTTCACGGCCGCCATGGCCGCCTATGGCGGTTTCTTTATTCCCAAGAGCTACGGCAGCTCCATTGCCCTCACTGGCGGGCCCGAGTTTGCGCTTTGGGGTTTCGCTGCGTTTTATGTCCTGTGCATCGGGGTGACCTGGTGGTACTACGCGCGCAAGCACGCCGAAATGCCGTGCTAATCCTCCCCCTCAAGACCCGAAAAAGGAGCCTCCGATGAGTCATTTTTTAGACCGCCTCAATTATTTTTCCAATCCGAGGGAGTCGTTTTCTGGCGAGCACGGCGTTACCACGGCCGAAGATCGCACCTGGGAAGACGCCTACCGCAACCGCTGGGCGCACGACAAGATAGTGCGCAGCACGCACGGCGTGAACTGCACTGGCTCATGCTCTTGGAAAATTTATGTCAAGGGTGGCATCGTCACTTGGGAAACCCAGCAGACCGACTACCCACGCACGCGCTGGGATATGCCCAACCACGAGCCACGCGGCTGCGCGCGCGGTGCCAGCTACAGCTGGTATCTCTACAGTGCCAACCGCGTGAAGTACCCGATGATTCGCGCCCGCTTGCTCAAGCATTGGCGCGAGGCGCGTTTGACGCTGGCGCCGGTAGATGCCTGGGCTGCCGTGGTGCAAGACGACGCCAAGCGGCGCGACTACCAAAGCGTGCGCGGTTTGGGTGGCTTTGTGCGCTCGACGTGGGAAGAGGTCAACGACATCATTGCCGCCGCCAACGTCTACACCATCAAAAAGCACGGTGCTGATCGCATCATTGGCTTCTCGCCCATTCCCGCCATGTCGATGGTCAGCTACGCCGCTGGCTCGCGCTATATGTCGCTGATTGGCGGCGTGTGCATGAGTTTTTATGATTGGTACTGCGACCTGCCCCCCAGCAGCCCGCAGGTGTGGGGCGAGCAGACCGATGTGCCCGAATCGGCCGATTGGTACAACTCCGGCTTCATCATTGCTTGGGGCTCGAACGTGCCGCAGACGCGCACGCCGGACGCCCACTTTTTTACCGAGGTGCGCTACAAAGGCACCAAGACGGTGGCCATCACGCCCGACTACTCTGAAGTTGCCAAGCTATCGGACTTGTGGCTGCACCCCAAGCAGGGCACCGACGCCGCCGTCGCCATGGCGATGGGCCATGTCATCTTGAAAGACTTTTATTTTGGTGGCAACGGCCAGCCGCGCTCGGCCTATTTTGATAACTATGCGCGCCGCTACACCGACCTGCCGATGTTGGTGATGCTCAAGAAGCACACGCTGGAAAACGGCAGCACCTGCTTGGTGCCCGACCGCTATGTGCGCGCCAGTGACTTTGCCGACCAGCTCGGCCAAGACAACAACCCTGACTGGAAAACCGTGGCGCTGGATGCCAGCGGTCAAGTGGTCGTGCCGCAGGGCGCCATTGGTTTTCGCTGGGGCCCAGACGGCCGTGCTGATACCGGCCAGTGGAACCTTGAAGCCAAAGAAGCGCGCGATGGCAACGAGGTGTTGCTCAAGCTGTCGGTGATGGAGGGTGAGGGCGGCGTAGAAAGCGCTGCCGCCACCGCCGCCACCAACCACGCCCAAGTGGGTTTTCCGTACTTTGGCGGCGTACACCACGAGCATTTCCCCAACAACGAGCAAAGCGATGTGCTGGTGCGCACCGTGCCGGTGCAGCGCATTGCCATTGGCAGCGGTGAGGCGCTGGTGGCCACGGTGTTTGACTTGCAGGTGGCGCAATACGGCATTTCTCGCGGCCTGCCGGGTGAGTTGGCAGCGACCAGTTTTGACGACAACACGCCCTACACGCCTGCCTGGCAAGAGCAAATCACCGGCGTGCCACGCGACCAGATCATTGCCGTGGCGCGCCAGTTTGCCGACAACGCGCACAAGACAGAAGGCCGCTCGATGGTCATCATTGGCGCCGGCATGAACCACTGGTACCACAGCGACATGAACTACCGCGGTGTCATCAATATGCTGATGCTGTGCGGCTGTATTGGTAAAAGTGGCGGCGGCTGGGCGCACTATGTCGGCCAAGAAAAACTGCGTCCGCAGACTGGCTGGACGCCGCTGGCCTTTGCGCTGGACTGGATCCGCCCACCGCGCCAGATGAACAGCACCAGCTATTTCTACGCCCACACCAACCAGTGGCGCTACGAAAAACTGGGTGTCGACGAGGTGCTGTCGCCGCTGGCCGATAAGAAGCGGTATGGCGGCAGCATGATTGACTACAACGTGCGCGCCGAGCGCATGGGGTGGTTGCCCAGTTCGCCCGAGTTGCAGACGCACCCAATGCAGGTGGTCAAGGATGCGCAGGCCGCCGGCATGGATCCCAAGGACTATGTGGTGCAGTCGCTGAAAAACGGCTCTTTGAAAATGAGCTGCGAAGACCCTGACAACCCCGCCAACTGGCCGCGCAATATGTTTGTCTGGCGCTCCAACATCATTGGCTCGTCGGGCAAGGGCCATGAGTATTTCCTCAAGCACCTGCTGGGCACTGACAACGGCGTGCAGGGCAAAGACTTGGGTGCTGAAGAGGGCAAGCCCGAAGAAGTGGTCTGGCACGCCAAAGCGCCTGAAGGCAAGCTGGACTTGCTGGTGACGCTGGACTTTCGCATGAGCACCACCTGTTTGTATTCAGACATCGTGCTGCCCACGGCGACTTGGTACGAGAAGAACGACCTCAACACCAGCGATATGCACCCCTTTATCCACCCGCTGTCTGCGGCGGTGGATCCGGTGTGGCAGTCCAAGAGCGACTGGGAAATCTACAAAGGCTTTGCCAAGCGCTTTAGTGAGCTGTGCGAAGGCCACTTGGGTGTAGAAAAAGAAATTGTGCTGACGCCAATGCAGCACGATTCACCCGGCGAATTGGCGCAGCCGTTTGACGTGAAAGACTGGAAGCGTGGCGAATGTGAGCTGATTCCCGGCAAGACCGCCCCGCAGGTGCAGGTGGTCGAGCGCGATTACCCGAACGTGTACAAGCGCTTCACAGCAGTTGGCCCGTTGCTGAACAAAATTGGCAATGGCGGCAAAGGGATTTCTTGGGATACGAAGATAGAAGTGACGCAGCTGGGGCAACTCAGCGGCTTGGTGACTGAGCCCGGCGTTACGCAGGGGATGCCGCGCATCAACAGCGACATTGACGCTTGCGAAATGGTGCTGCAACTGGCGCCCGAAACCAACGGCCATGTGGCGGTGAAGGCTTGGGCGGCGCTGGGCAAGCAAACCGGGCGCGACCATACGCATTTGGCGCTGTACCGCGAGGACGAGAAAATCCGTTTCCGCGATATTCAGGCGCAACCGCGCAAGATCATCAGCTCGCCGACCTGGAGCGGCATCGAGTCCGAAACCGTGTCTTACAACGCCGGCTACACCAACGTGCATGAGTACATCCCATGGCGCACGCTGACCGGTCGCCAGCATTTCTACCAAGATCATCCTTGGATGATTGCCTTTGGCGAAGGTTTTGCCACCTATCGGCCACCAGTGAACCTGAAGGCGACGGCTGGCGTACACAACATCCGCAGCAACGGCAACGCCGAAATACTGCTCAATTTCATCACGCCACACCAAAAGTGGGGTATCCACTCGACCTATACCGACAACCTGCTGATGCTCACGCTCAGCCGGGGCGGGCCGATCATTTGGCTCAGTGAAGACGACGCTAAGGTGATTGGCGTGGAGGACAACGACTGGATCGAGGCCTACAACGTCAACGGCGCGATTGCCGCGCGGGCGGTAGTCAGCCAGCGCGTCAATCCGGGCATGGTGCTGATGTACCACGCACAAGAAAAAATTGTGAACACCCCCGGTTCAGAAATTACCGGTACACGCGGCGGCATCCACAACTCGGTGACGCGCGTGGTACTCAAGCCCACGCACATGATTGGCGGTTACGCGCAGCTGTCGTATGGCTTTAACTACTACGGAACCATCGGCACCAACCGCGATGAGTTTGTCGTGGTGCGCAAGATGGACAAAGTGGATTGGCTGGAGACGCCACAGCAAGAGGATCGCGCCACCGTGGCGCACCAACAGGGAGAGTCGGCATGAAAGTACGCGCGCAAATCGGCATGGTGCTGAACCTAGACAAGTGCATTGGCTGCCACACCTGCTCGGTGACCTGTAAGAACGTCTGGACCAGCCGCCCGGGAATGGAGTACGCCTGGTTCAACAACGTCGAGTCCAAGCCCGGCATCGGTTACCCCAAGGAGTGGGAAAACCAAGACAAGTGGAACGGTGGTTGGGTGCGCAATCCTGATGGATCGATTGCGCCGCGCCAAGGCGGCAAGTGGAAGATGCTGATGCGCCTGTTCGCTAACCCGAATATGCCGCAGATCGACGACTACTACGAGCCCTTCACTTTTGACTATGGTCACCTGCAGACGGCGCCGGAGATGAAGTCGCCGCCTACAGCGCGCCCGCGCAGCCTGATCACCGGCCAGCGCATGGAAAAAATCGAGTGGGGCCCGAACTGGGAAGAAATTCTGGGTGGCGAATTTTCCAAACGCAGCAAAGACGCCAACCTCGATAGCTTCGAGCAGGTGCAAAAGGACATGGTGGGGCAGTTTGAAAACACCTTCATGATGTACCTGCCGCGCCTGTGCGAGCACTGCCTGAACCCCGCCTGTGTGGCGTCGTGCCCGTCAGGATCGATCTACAAGCGCGAAGAAGACGGCATTGTGCTGATCGATCAAGACAAATGCCGTGGTTGGCGTATGTGCGTCTCAGGCTGCCCCTACAAGAAAATTTACTACAACTGGAAGAGCGGCAAGGCCGAAAAATGCACGTTCTGCTATCCACGCATTGAGGCCGGTCAGCCCACGGTATGTTCTGAAACCTGCGTTGGCCGCATCCGCTATCTGGGTGTGGTGCTGTATGACGCCGACCGCATCCAAGAAGCCGCCAGCGTGCCTGACGATAAAGATCTGTACCAGGCCCAGCTCGATATCTTCCTCAACCCGCACGACCCGGCCGTGATTGAGCAGGCGCGCAAAGACGGCATCCCTGAGGCATGGCTGGAAGGCGCGCGCAGGAGCCCGGTCTACAAAATGGCCGTGGACTGGAAAGTGGCGCTGCCGCTGCACCCCGAGTACCGCACCTTGCCCATGGTCTGGTATGTGCCGCCGCTGTCGCCCATTACCTCGGCGGCCAATGCCGGCAAGATAGGCGTCAATGGCGAGTTGCCCGACATTGCGCAGATGCGCATTCCCGTGCAGTACCTGGCGAATATGCTGACTGCCGGCGACACCGCGCCCGTGATGCGTGCGTTGCAGCGTATGTTGGCCATGCGCGCCTACCAGCGCAGCAAACACGTCGACAACGAACAAAACTTGGCGGTACTGGCGCAAGCTGGCTTGACTGTGGCCGAGGTCGAAGACATGTACCACATCATGGCGATTGCGAATTACGAAGACCGCTTCGTGATTCCCAGCACGCACCGTGAATACGCTGAAAACGCCTTTGATATGCGGGGCGGTTGTGGTTTCACCTTTGGCAATGGTTGCTCCGACGGCAGCAGCGACGTCAGTTTGTTTGGTGGCAGCAAGAAGCGCACCATTCCCATCAAGATGGAAGCCTGATATGGCGTTGCTTCACCACATCCCTGTCGCCAGCAAAAGCCTGCGGGTGCTGGCCATGCTGCTGAGCTACCCCGATGCTCAGTTGCGCTCCCACTTCGCCGATATGCAGGCGGCATTGCAGCAAGAGGGCGCTCTGTCCAGTGCGCGCATGGCCGAGTTAGCGGCGCTGATCGCCTTGTTGGGCCATAAGCCTGCACTGGAGATAGAGGCCGACTATGTCGAGCTGTTTGACCGTGGCCGTGCTACTTCGCTGCACCTGTTTGAGCATGTGCATGGCGACTCGCGCGACCGGGGCCCCGCCATGATCGACCTGGTTAAAACCTACGAGCAGGCCGGCCTGTTTCTCGGTGAAGGCGAAATGCCTGACTTCTTGCCGGTGGTGCTGGAGTTCGCCTCCACCCTAGAGCCGCGCCAAGGGCGTGAGTTTTTAGCTGAGATGGCACATATCTTCAACGCCATTTTTGCGGCCCTGCAAAAACGCGAAAGCCCTTACGTCGCCGTGCTCGGCGCGCTGCTGGAGCTGTCCGGCGAGAAGGCTTCGCCAGTCGAGGTGGCCGCCGACGAGCCCATCGATGCCGTCTGGGAGGAGCCGGTCGTGTTTGACGGCTGCTCGTCCAAAGGCCAGGCGCGGCCTGACCAGGCGCAAACCATCCGCATCGTGCCCCATGCCGCACGCCAGGCCGATCCTTTTCTAGGAGCACAAAAATGACTTCTTCGCATGATTTTTTCTTCGGAATCTACCCCTACATTTGCCTGACAATTTTTTTTGCTGGCAGCTTGTTGCGCTTTGACCGCGACCAATACACATGGAAAAGCGACTCGTCGCAGCTGCTGCGTGTAGGTGCTCTGCGCTGGGGCAGCAACCTGTTTCACATCGGTGTGTTGTTCTTGTTTTTTGGGCATTTTGTGGGAATGCTCACTCCCCACTTCCTCTACGAGCACTTCATCAACGCCAGCGCCAAGCAACTGATGGCCATCATCAGCGGCGGTACCGCTGGCGTGCTGGGCATCATTGGGCTGACGATTTTGCTGCATCGGCGCTTGTCAGATGCACGCATCCGCGCCACCTCTAAGACCAGCGACATCGTGCTGCTGCTGTTGCTGTGGCTTCAATTGGCGCTGGGCTTGGCCACGCTGCCGCTGTCGGCGCAGCACTTGGACGGCTCCATGATGATGCGTTTGGCCGAGTGGGGCCAGCGCATAGTCACCTTCCGCTCGGGTGCGCCTGAGCTGCTGTCTGGCGTTAGCTGGATTTTTAAGGCGCACATGGTTTTGGGTATGACGGTGTTCCTGATCTTCCCGTTCACCCGTTTGGTCCATGTCTGGAGTGGCTTTGCTTCGGTGGGCTATGTTTTGCGCCCTTATCAGGTGGTGCGCAGCCGCCGCTTGGGTGTCAATGCCTCGATGCGCACCTCGGTGCCAATGCCAGCCAACCAGTATGTGGCTCCATCGAAAGGAAAGCTTTGATGACTGCCACCACCTTTGCTCCGACCCCAGTGTCAACCTCTCCTAGCTCAGGTTGTGGCAGCGGCAATGGCTGTGGCTGCGGCGGTGCCAGCGCAGCTCCCTCCCCCAGCGTGCAAGACCTGCCCACGGCCAGCATCAACGGCATGGCCCTGCACGCGCCGGGCCAGCGCCCGCCCGAAGAGCTGTTGCGCGAGCGCGCCTATGCCGAACTGCTGCGCCAGCGCGCCGTGGCGCAGGGGTTGCTGACGCCGCACGATGGCCTGGTTGCCCCCGAGTTGGCAGAAGCAGAGTGCCAAATTTTGGAGGCCATGGTCGATGCCGATGTACACAGCCCCGTGCCGCAAGAAGAAGAGTGCCGACGCTACTATCAGGCGCACACCGCGCAGTTCACGATAGGGCAGGCGCTGCGCGTGCGCCACATCCTGTTTGCAGTCACGCCGGGCGTCAACGTCCAAGCGCTGGCGGTGCGGGCAGAAAAGGCGCTGCTGGAGTTGACGCACAAGGATGCACCCGCGGGCCACTTTGCCCAATTGGCCGCCGAGCTATCCAACTGCCCGACCAGTGCCCAGGGTGGCGACTTGGGCTGGATCAGCCCCGACGACTGCGCTCCAGAGTTGGCCAAGGCGCTATTTCACCAAGCGCACAACCAAAGCAGTCTGGGCATCCACCCGATGCTGGTACACAGCCGCTTTGGCTTTCATATCGTCGAGGTGTTGGAGCGCTGCGCTGGCACCGTGCCAGCCTATGCGGATGTGCAAGACCGCATAGGACGCCAACTGGCCATGCAGTCACGTGCGCGTGCTTTGCACCAGTACATTTGCCTGCTAGCCGGCGAGGCCGATCTGGAAAACATCACGCTGGATGCCGCTGACTCTCCGCTGGTGCAGTAAAAAGACCGGCCCTTACAGACGACTCGATAGAAAGAACGCCACCATGGACATCGCCAGTTTTGACGACCTGCTGCACGCGGCCCGTATGCAGTCCTTGCCGCAGCGCCTGCTGTTTGTCTTCGCTGGCGCTGAGTTGCCCGATGACGCCACCCCTGCGCAGCGCGCCAGCTTTGTCGCTGGCCAAGGCGGGGCGCTGGTGCCGCTGATGTGTGTGGACAAATGCCCGCAGGACTTAGCCTCGTTTGCTGCGCTGGTCAATGAGGCTGGCCAGTTTGGCCACGACTGGACGCTGGTTTTTGCTGCCGCTCTGTCGGGTAAGCCCCACCAAGCGCCCAGCAGCGAAGACGCCGAGGCGCCGCTGCAGCGCATGGTTCAAGCTATCAAAGACGGTGCGCACGGCACCTTCATTCCATTCAATCGGCAGGGCGAGCCGGTGCAGCTGGGGTGAGAGGGTGAGGGTGAGGGTGGTAAGAGCGCAGCGCCTGGGCTGGCGCGTGCGTGCGTGCGCGGTCAGCCCCGTTTAATGCACCACCACCGGGTTTTGCGCCAAGCCGGTGTAGCGGTCTAGCGTGTCTTCGACTTCTTCTTGCGTGGGGGCATCGCGCTGCCAAGCCAAGATTTTTTGCTGGAACATCTCCGCCCACGAGCCGTCCAGATACAGCTCTTTGCCTGAGCGCTTATCGACAATTTGAAAGCCGTGGCGCGCTAGTTGTGGCGCTGGCTCGGGGGTGTCGGTGGCCAACACCGGCGCCAAGACGTCGGGCAGCATATGGACAACCACAAAAGATTCTGAGTCGTAGAGCATTTGCATGGAGATCTCCCTGATCGGTGTGCTGGTCAGATGACCGCAGAAGTGCGCAGTTCAAGGGCTGCTGTATCCAGAGTATCCCCCAAGCTTTAGGGCGGTGCGTGGCTGCGCAGGCGCAGGTCGGCAAAGTCGCCATTGGCTTGGGTGATGCGGATGCGTACCGGTAAGTAACCCAGCGACGGTGCCAGCCACAGCTCGGCCTTTTGGTCGTAATCGTGGTCGCGCCGGGGCAGGCGTTGCAGTTTGCGCGCGCTGATGCTGCCGGCGGGCAAGTCCAGCGTTTCTTCGTCTTCTACGGTAAACGCCCACACATCGGCCGCACGCGCACTCACCGTGGCCAAGCTGATGCGTGTGCCAGGCGGGTAGCGCTCGGGCGCGGCGGCCAGCAGCGCGCCCAGTTGGATGAAGACGCTGAGCCGGTCTTGCGTGCCGGTCACCATCGGCGCCGTCGGCGTGTTGGCGCTGAAGGTGACTTGGCCTTGGGCGTAGTCAAAGTGCGCCGCTTGCTCGCTGCGCGAGCGATCGGCAAAGCGCTGCGGCCGCAAACCGCCCTCGCTGAGTGCGCCGGTGCTGCTTTGTGTGCGCGAGCCCAAAAACAAAAGGCTGATTTCTTGGCGCGCTTGGTACTGCTGGCCGTCGTGCTGCCACAGCAACTCGGCACGGGCGCTGTAGTGGAATTTTTTGACTTCGCCGCTGACGTCAAATTGCAGCCGCTGCGGCGCTGGAATTTGCACTGCCGGTGCCGCGCTGGCGCCGCTGCGGGCCACAGCGCCAGGCGGCTGGATGTCGATGGCGCTGGCCGGTGGCGCTGCTGCTGCGGGATTTTCTGGTGCGGCGCGCGCAGCTTCGGCTTGCGCCGTGGCATCTGCCGCTGGCGGTGGTGCTGCTTCAGTTGCTGATGGCGTTGCCAAGGCGTCTGGCGTTGGCGCTGGCGCTGGCGTTTGTGCTGCCACTTCTTCCATCGGCGCGCCCATAGCGTCCCAGCGGCTGGCCAGTCCGGCGCTGTCGGTCGCAGCGGTGGACGTTGGCTCTGCCACTGCTGGCGCCGCTGCGGCGGGTTTTTTGCGGGCTGGGGGGCGGCGTGGGGGCGGCGGCTTTGGTGCTGGCGCTGGCACTGGGGAAAGGGCGGCGACGGGTGCTGTGGGGGCTGGTGGCGGTAGTGGCTGTGGCGGCGGTGCTGCCAGCGTGCGGGTGCTGAACACCGGCACCGGCGTGCCCAGCGGCGTGTGCGACTGCAGCGGCACGCCGGCCAGCGCCAGCCAGTGCAGCGCCAGCACCCCGGCGGTCAGCACCAGCAGCGTGCGCCGCGGCATCATGGCCATGCGGCGGCCACTGGGGAGCTGGCGGCGCGTCGGCTGACAATACGCGCCCTCGTTTGGACATTCACAACCACCCCACCCTCCATGAAATTAGCCACCTACAAAGACGGTTCCCGCGACGGCCAGCTGGTGGTGGTCTCGCGCGACCTGAGCACGGCGCATTATCCAACCGGCATCGCCAACCGCTTGCAGCAGGTGCTCGACGACTGGGCTTTCTTGGCGCCGCAGCTGCAAGACCTGTCGGTGCAACTGAACGCCGGGCGCTTGCGCCACAGCTTTGCGTTTGACCCCCAGCAGTGCATGGCGCCGCTGCCGCGCGCTGCCCAGTGGCTGGGTGCCGTCACGCCGGCGCTGCAGCAAAGCCTGTCCGCCACGCCGCTGATGTACCAGGGCGCCAGCGACGATTTGCTCGGTGCCTGCGACGACGTGACTGTCGCCAGCGAAGCCCAAGGCATCGACTTCAGCGCCGAAATCGCCGCTATCACCAGCGACGTGCGCCGGGGCTGCACGCCCGAGCAAGCGCTGGCCAGCGTGCGCTTGGTGCTGCTGGCCAACGCCGTACACCTGCGCCAATTGCTGCCCGCCGAGTTAGAGCGCGGCTTTGGCCCGCTGCACGCGCGCCCGGCGACGGCGTTCAGCCCGGTGGCGGTGACGCTGGACGAACTGGGCCGCGCTTGGCAGGGCGGGCGCGTGCATTTGGCGCTGCAGTCAAGCTGCAATGGCCGCAAAGTCGGCCTGAGCGACGCCGGCGCCGATATGGCGTGGGATTTTGGCCAGCTGGTTGCCCACGCCGCCCGCACCCGCAACCTGCGCGCCGGCAGCATCGTCGCCAGCGGCACGCTGCGCAGCGCCAGCGTGCCCGGCGCCAAAGGCCGCCGCGACTGGCCCAAGGGCTACCACTGCATCGCCGACAAACGCGCCATCGAAACCCTGCAAGACGGCCAGCCCAGCACCGACTACCTGCGCTTTGGCGACACCGTGCGCATCGAAATGAAAGGCGCGGACGGCCACAGCCTGTGCGGTGCTATTGACCAAGCCATTGCACCCATTTCTTAAGCCAAATTGGCCTCTAGCCCTTTAAATACGTGCGGTTATAGCTATTAAATTAATAGTTTTTTGCCGGTGTGCGGATAATCCCAGCCCTATGGACAAGCTCAAGGCGTATGCCTCTTTCGTGTCGGTGGCCACGCGTGGCAGCCTGACGGCGGCGGCGCGCGCCGAGGGCGTAGCGCCCGCCATCATCGGGCGTCGGCTCGACGCGCTGGAAGAGCATTTGGGCGTGAAACTGCTGGTGCGCACCACCCGGCGCATCAGCCTGACGCACGAGGGCAGCGCCTTTTTGGAGGACTGCCACAAGCTGCTGGCCGATGTCGCCAACGCCGAGGCCAGCGTCTCTGCCGGCGGTATCCGCGCCAGCGGCCATTTGCGCCTGACCGCGCCGGCCGGTTTTGGCCGCCGCCACGTCGCGCCGCTGGTGCCGCGTTTTCGCACCCTGCACCCGGACGTGGTGATTTCGCTCAACCTAAGCGACCGCGTGGTCGATTTGGCCGGCGAAGGTTTTGACTGCGCGGTGCGTGTCGGCGACTTGCCCGATTCATCCTTGGTCAGCGTGCGCATTGCCGAAAACCGCCGCCTGTGCGTCGCCGCGCCCGCCTATTTGCAGCGCCGCGGCGTGCCGCGCCACCCCAGCGACTTAGCGCAGCACGACTGCTTGGCGCTGTCGAGCGGTGCCTCGCAAACGCGCGGCTGGGCCTTTCGCCTGCCGCCAGCGGCCAGCGCCGCCGCCCACGGCGAGCTGGTGCATATCCGCCCGGCGGGTCCGCTGGACTGCTCGGACGGGCAGGTGCTGTACGACTGGTGTTTGGCCGGCTTTGGCATTGCGTGGCGCAGCATTTGGGAGGTGGAGCATGAAATCGCCACCGGCCAGTTGGTGGCAGTGCTGGAAGAATTTGCCGCGCCGCCCAACGGGGTTTATGTGGTGTTTCCCCACGCCAAACACCTGCCGCTGCGCGTGCGGCTGTGGATTGACTACCTCAAGCACCACTACAGCCAACCGGACTTTTGGCAAGCACGCGCAGACTCCCCCCTTCTCAGCCCCAGCAACCCACAGGATTAGCAATGACTTTAGAAGCGATTTTGGCCAGCGCCCATTTGGTGGCGATTTTGGCCTTGGTAACGTTCATGAGCAGCCAAGCGGCGCTGTGCCGCATCGAATGGATGAACGCCGCCGTGGTCGAGCGCTTGGTGCGCCTTGATGTGATTTACCAAATCACCGTAGTGACGCTGCTGGCCAGCGGGTTGGCGCGTATTTTTTGGGGCATTAAAGGCAGCGCGTGGTATTGGTCGCAGCCGCTGCTGCACGCCAAACTGACGCTGGTGCTGGTGATGCTGCTGCTGTCGATAGCGCCAACGCTGGCGTTTCGCCGCTGGCGCCGCGCCCTGCGCGCCAATGGCCGCTTGCCCGGCGCCGTTGAGGTGCGCAAGGCCCGCCGGCTGATCATGGTGCAGTCGCACATCTTGCCGGTGGTGGCGGTGCTGGCGGTGTTTTGGGCGCGTGGCTGGTA
>JAGNUJ010000012.1 GCA_017987055.1 Giesbergeria sp. | reverse complement strand
TCGGTCGCTGAAATTTCCTTAGCCGCCTCGCGCCGCCTGCGCCTGCGCCAGTACGCCGACGAGGGCGACAGCCGCGCCGAGCGGGTGCTCAAACTGCAAGAGCAGCCGGGCGACTATTTCACCGTGGTGCAGGTCAGCCTGAACGCCGTCGCCATCTTGGGCGGCATCGTCGGCGAAGGGGCGCTGAGTCCGTATTTTTTCGCGCTGTTTTCACTCTGGCTGGACGCAGCGCAGGCGCAAACAGCGGCCTTTTTGGCGTCGTTCTTCATCATCACCTCGCTGTTCATTCTGTTTGCCGACCTGTTTCCCAAGCGACTGGCCATGACCAACCCCGAGCGTTTGGCGCTGGTGGTGGCGCGGCCGATGGGTTGGAGCATCAGCGCGCTGCGCCCACTGGTGTGGGTCTACAGCCGCATGGCGGATGCGCTGTTTCGCCTCCTGGGCCTGCCGATGCTGCGCGACGACCGCATCACCTCAGACGATGTGCTGGCGATGATGGAGGCTGGCGCGCGCGCTGGCGTGCTGCCCGAGCGCGAGCAGCAAGTGATTACGAACGTGTTTGAGCTGGACACGCGCACGGTGGCCAGTGCCATGTCAAACCGTGAGCGCGTCGCTTTTTTCTTGCGCGATGACCCAGACGACGTGATCCGCGTGCGCATTGCGGCCGAGCCGTTTTCGACCTACCCGGTGTGCGAGGGCGATATCGACCATGTGGTCGGCTATGTGGATGCCAAAGACCTGTTTCAGCGGATTTTGAACAGCAAACCGATCTCGCTGCAGGACGACAGCTTGGTGCGCAAGGCACTGATCTTGCCCGACCGGCTCACGCTGTCGGAGGTGCTGGGGCAGTTTCGCCAAGCGCAAGAAGATTTTGCCGTCATCGTTAACGAATACAGCCGCGTGGTCGGGGTGGTCACACTCAACGACGTGATGAGCACCGTCATGGGCGACCTGATTGGCCCCGACGATGAGGAGCGCATCGTGCAGCGCGACGAAAACTCGTGGCTGATTGACGGCATGACACCAATTGAAGAAGTGCTGCACGCTTTGTCGCTGGACGAGCTGCCGCACGAGGACGAATATGAAACCATCGCCGGTTTTTTAATGGTGATGCTGCGCCGCGTGCCCCGGCGCACCGACAGCGTGACGTGGGGCGGCTACAAATTTGAGGTGCTGGACGTGGACAGCTACCGCATTGATCAGGTGATGGTCTCGCGCTTGGCAGAGGGAGGTATTCCACCAGTGAACACCATCAATCAAAAACAATAGCTACTAGCGCACGTGTTTAAAGGGCTAGAGGCCTAAAACAGCATGAATATCGCACAGCACAACCCAACGGGCTTCTAACTGGTCAAGCGACCGTCAAACAGCCAGTTGCGCTGGGCGGCAAACACGGCATTCGGATAGGGATCACGTCCCCGACTGCCGTTGTAGCGACCCAAGGTCATGAACAAATCACCGCGCTCGCGGTCAAGGTAGTGGCGCAGAATGACGCAGCCAAAGCGCAGATTGGTCTGCATGTGAAACAGCTTGCCCGGGTCGCCGTCGCCAATCACGCGCGTCCAAAACGGCATCACTTGCATATAGCCGCGCGCGCCGGCGCTGGAGATAGCGAACTTGCGAAACGCGCTCTCGACCTGAATCAAGCCCAGCACCAGCGAAACGTCGAGTCCGGCGCGGCGGCTTTCGTACCAGACGGTTTGCAGAAAGTCGCGGCGCACTTCCCATTCGGGTTTGCGCTTGCGCAGCCGATCGCTCATGGTGCCCAGCCAGCGCAAATACACCAACCGCGCCTCAGTGGTAGCAAATTCTGGCTCGGGCGGCGAGGCGTTGGCAATGGCCGAACTCAGTGCAGAGCGCACCGAGTCAATCAAGGGCTCTTCCAATTGACCGGCAGCGAAGGCCTGCGTCGGTGCGCCCAGCCAAGCCGCCGGCGCCACCGTCAGCGCGCCCAGCGACGTCAGGCAAGCGCGCCGAGAAATACCGGGCGCGCTCATGCGGCTAGACGCCCCTTGAGCAGGGCAAAGATGTCAGCCGTCGCCACTTTGGTGGCGGCACTGTCGCGGCGGTGCTGGTATTCGACCATGCCTTCTTTCAGGCCACGGTCGCCAATGGTGACGCGGTGCGGCACACCAATCAGCTCCCAGTCGGCAAACATGGCACCGGGGCGCTCGCCACGGTCGTCCAAGATCACATCGACACCGGCTTCAAGCAATTGGCTGTAAAGCAACTCGGCTGCGGCTTTAACGTCGGGGAAGCGCTCCGGCGTAATCGGGCACAGCACCACGGTGAACGGCGCAATCGCGTCCGGCCAAATAATGCCGCGCTCGTCGTGGTTTTGCTCAATCGCTGCGGCAGGCAGGCGCGTGATACCGATGCCGTAACAGCCCATTTCAAAGAAAGTGGGCTTGCCGTTTTCGCCCAAGAAAGTGGCGTTCATGGCTTGGCTGTATTTGGTGCCCAGATAGAACACATGGCCCACCTCAATGCCGCGCTCAATCGCCAGCACGCCTTGGCCGTCGGGTGAAGCGTCACCCGCAACGACATTACGCAGGTCAGCCACCAGCGCCGGCTCGGGCAAGTCGCGCGCCCAGTTGACGCCGGTCATGTGAAAGTCAGCCTCGTTGGCGCCGCAAATCCAGTCGGCCAGCACCGCCACCTCGCGGTCTACCACCATATTCACCGGCTTTTGCAAACCGATGGGGCCAAGGTAGCCGGGCTTGCAGCCAAAGTGGTCTTCAATTTCAGCCGGCGTGGCAAAGCGGAAGGCGGCTAAACCGGGCACTTTGCCGACTTTGATTTCGTTCATGTCATGGTCGCCGCGCAGCAGCAGCAGCCAGACTTGGGTTTTGATGACTTCACCGACTTCGTTGATTTCGTCGGTAGCCAGCACCAGCGATTTAACGGTGGTAGCGAGCGGTACGCCCAGCAACTCGGCCACATCCGGGCAGGTGCTTTTGCCAGGTGTCGGCGTTTTGGTCAACGGCTGGGTAGCAGCGCCGCGTGGCGTGGTCGGCGCCAGCGCTTCGGCCTTTTCCATATTGGCGGCGTAGTCGCTGGTGGGGCAATAGACGATGGCGTCTTCGCCAGTCGCGGCAATCACTTGGAACTCTTCGCTCAAATCGCCGCCGATGGCACCGCTGTCGGCAGCGACGGCGCGGTAGGTCAGGCCAAAGCGGTCAAAAATGCGGCGGTACGCACCGGCCATGATTTGGTAGCTGGCCTTGGCTGCCGTTTGGTCACGGTCAAAGCTGTACGCGTCCTTCATGGTGAACTCGCGCCCACGCATCAAGCCAAAGCGCGGACGGCGTTCGTCGCGGAATTTGGTTTGAATTTGGTAGAAGTTTTTCGGCAACTGCTTGTAGCTGCGCAGCTCTTGACGCGCAATGTCGGTCACCACTTCTTCGCTAGTGGGCTGGATGACAAAGTCGCGGCCGTGGCGGTCTTGGATGCGCAGCAGCTCAGGGCCCATTTTTTCAAAACGGCCGGTTTCTTGCCACAGCTCAGCCGGTTGCACAACAGGCATGGTCAGCTCGACCGCGCCAGCGCGGTTCATTTCTTCGCGCACGATGGCCTCGACTTTGCGCACCACGCGCAGTCCCATCGGCATGTAGCTGTAAATACCAGCGCCGAGCTTTTTGATCAATCCGGCGCGCGTCATCAGCTGGTGGCTAACGATTTCAGCATCTGCCGGAGCCTCTTTGAGGGTGGAAATAAAGAACTGGGAAGCTTTCATCGGGACAATCAGGGCAATCGAATCAATATCGGGCCAAGGGAAATGACTCCCTTGTCGCATGCAGGGAGGCATGCATAATGGGCGCAATTAAAGATTTTGGGGTTTGATTATGCTTGACCGGGACGGCTTTCGGCCGAACGTCGGCATCATCCTGCTCAACCAGAAGAACCAGGTATTCTGGGGAAAGCGCATACGCACCCACAGCTGGCAGTTTCCGCAAGGTGGCATTGACCGGGGAGAATCCCCAGAACAAGCCATGTTCCGCGAACTGCACGAAGAAGTGGGCTTGCAGCCAACCCATGTACGCGTGGTTGCCCGCACTCGGGACTGGTTGCGCTATGAGGTGCCTGACAGGTATATCCGCCGCGATGCGCGCGGTCACTACAAAGGCCAAAAACAAATTTGGTATCTGCTGCAACTGGTCGGTCACGACTGGGATTTGAACCTGCGCGCCACCAGCCACCCAGAGTTTGACGCTTGGCGCTGGCACGAATATTGGGTGCCACTAGAAGCCGTGGTCGAATTCAAGCGCGGCGTCTATGAAATGGCGCTGGTGGAGCTGGCTCGCTTTTTGCCGCGCCAAGAGCCGCGCAACCGCTACCTGCGCAGCGGTATGCGCGGGCGCGACCACGATATGGGTGGCGGGGCGTATATGCACCGCACCGGTCAGTTGCTGCTGCATCCCGGTGTAGAGCTACCGCCCGGAGCCAGCTTCGATCCCGATCCACAAACCAGTTACGCCGCGCTAAAACAGGCGCTGTCTGCCGATGGCGCTGTGGAGCAGCCAAGCGCCGCGCCCATAGCAAAAGAGTAAACAACACACCCACAAAAAAGGCCAATCAGCACCAACGCTGATCGGCCTTTTTTCATGTGCAGTGCTGCTGCCAGCTCAACCGCCCATCAGCACCAGGTTGTCACGGTGCACCATCTCAGGTTCGGCCATGTAGCCCAGCAGATTCTGAAATTCAGCTGACGGCTTGCGGCACAGCAGTCGTGCTTCGGCGCTGGCGTAGTTGGCCAAGCCGCGGGCGATTTCGCTGCCAGCGGCATCGCGCACGGCAATCACATCACCGCGCGAAAAATCGCCCTCGACAGCGGTCATACCAATCGGCAGCAGGCTTTTGCCCTCGCTGCGCAGCTTGGCGGCGGCGCCATCATCGACCACCACCGCGCCGCGCAATTGCAAATGGTCAGCCATCCACTGTTTACGCGCTTGTTTTTTGGCGGTTTGCGCTACCAGCAACGTGCCAATGCCCTCGCCCTGCGCCAAACGCAGCAGTACATCCGGCTCGCGCCCCCACGCAATCACGGTGGAAGCGCCCGAGCCAGCGGCGCGCTTGGCGGCAATGATTTTGGTGATCATGCCGCCGCTGCCAATGCTCGAACCCACGCCGCCCGCCATCGCCTCCAGCGCCACGTCGCCAGCGCGGGCTTCGTGGACAAACTCGGCAGCCGGGTCACGGCGCGGATCGGCGGTGTACAAGCCTTTTTGGTCGGTCAGGATGATCAGCGCATCGGCCTCGACCAAGTTGGCCACCAGCGCAGCCAAGGTGTCGTTGTCGCCAAACTTGATTTCATCGTTGACGACGGTGTCGTTCTCGTTGATGACCGGCACCACGCCCAGCTCCAACAGCGTCAACAGCGTGCTGCGGGCGTTCAGATAACGCTCGCGGTCGGCCAAATCGGCGTGGGTGAGCAACACCTGCGCACTGCCCATGCCTTGCTCGCGCAGCTTGGTTTCGTACATCTGCGCCAAGCCCATTTGGCCGACGGCAGCGGCCGCTTGCAGCTCATGGATTTGGCGCGGGCGCGTCGTCCAGCCAAGGCGCTTCATGCCTTCAGCCACCGCGCCGCTGGACACCATGATGACTTCGCGGTGCTGCGCGCCCTCGGCACGCACCAGCGCTGCCAGCTGGCGACTCCACTCGCCAATCGCCGCCTCATCCAAGCCACGGCCCTCGTTAGTGACCAGACTGGAGCCGACCTTGACAACGATACGGCGCGCATCACGCAGCACATTTGAACTATTTTTTTGAGTCATTTTGGCCTCTAGCCCTTTAAATACATGCGCTAGCAGCTATTAATATAATAGCAAATGTTGTTTATTGCGGTGCTGCTGGCTCAACCGGCATCTCTGGCATCTCCGCAAAGCGCGGATCAAACTCCACCACCGGCGCTTGCTCAGCCAC
Source organism: Giesbergeria sp. (assembly GCA_017987055.1). Lineage (GTDB taxonomy): Bacteria > Pseudomonadota > Gammaproteobacteria > Burkholderiales > Burkholderiaceae_C > Simplicispira. The sequence goes on along the minus strand of JAGNUJ010000012.1, from coordinate 15,503 downwards.
TTGCTGCTTTTTGACATGGCCGTAAATGGCGTGGATCAGCGACTCGCAGCCTTCGCGCGTCAGGGCGGAGATTTGAAACACCGGGCCTTTCCATTTAAAGCGCTTGACGAAATCGGCCACGCGCTCGGCGCGCTCCTCCAGCGGCACCATGTCCAGCTTGTTCAGCACCAGCCAGCGCGGCTTGTCGTACAGCGATTTGTCGTATTTTTTCAGCTCACCGACGATGGCCTTGGCCTGCGCCACGGGATCGACGCTGTCGTCAAACGGTGCCATATCAATGATGTGCAGCAGCAAACGCGTGCGCTGCAAGTGGCGCAAAAACTGGTGTCCAAGGCCAGCGCCTTCCGACGCGCCTTCAATCAGGCCGGGAATATCGGCAATCACAAAGCTTTGCTCGGGTGCTACGCGCACCACGCCCAAATTGGGGTGCAAGGTGGTGAAGGGGTAATCGGCAATTTTGGGGCGTGCATTCGACACTGCCGTAATAAAGGTCGATTTTCCCGCGTTGGGCATACCGAGCAAGCCGACATCGGCCAGCACCTTCAGTTCTAGCTTCAGGCTTCTTTTGTCACCCGGCCAACCGGGGGTTTTTTGGCGTGGCGCGCGGTTGATAGCGCTTTTGAAGCGCAAGTTGCCAAAGCCGCCATCGCCGCCTTTGGCAATGGTGATGACTTCGCCCGGCTCGAGCAACTCAAACAACACCTCGCCGGTTTCGGCGTCGGTGATGATGGTGCCGACCGGCATTTTCAGCGTGATGTCGCCACCGGCAGCACCAAACATATCCGAGCCCATACCGTGCTCACCGCGCTTGGCTTCGTGGCGACGCGAATAGCGGTAGTCCACCAGCGTATTCAAATTCGGGTCGGCTACGGCAAACACGTGGCCACCACGGCCACCATCGCCGCCGTTGGGACCGCCAAATTCCTTGTATTTTTCGTGCCGGAACGACACGCAACCATTGCCGCCATCACCGGCAGCAATGTCTATATAGGCTTCGTCAACGAATTTCATCAGGTATCCCGTTTATCAAACGGCGGCACGCCCTGCACAGCGCAACCAGCCAAAAAGCACAAAGCCCCGGCAATGCGGGGCAACGGCGTGCGGCGGTGCTACCGGCGCTGCGCGCCCGAAAAAACAAAGCCCCGACCAAGCGGGGCTTAGAGTGCAAATAAAGCGTTAACGCCTTAAGCTGCAGCAGTCACGTTGACCATGTGCTTGGACAACGCGCCTTTGTGGGAAAACGACACGTGACCATCCACCAAAGCAAACAACGTGTGATCCTTACCCACGCCGACATTGGCACCGGGGTGAAACTTGGTGCCGCGCTGGCGCACAATGATGGATCCGGCGCTGATAAGCTCTCCACCGAAAGCCTTTACACCGAGCATTTTGGGCTTGGAATCGCGCCCGTTTCGCGTAGAGCCGCCGCCTTTTTTCTGTGCCATGACTTAGCTCCTGCTTTAACCAGCAATGTCGCCGATTTGCAGTTCAGTGAACTGCTGACGGTGACCTTGGCGTTTTTGATAGTGCTTGCGGCGGCGCATCTTGAAGATGTGCACCTTGTCGTGCTTACCGTGTGCCACAACGGTGGCTTTTACGGTTGCGCCGGACACCAGGGGCGTACCAACTTTCAGTTCAGCGCCGTTTCCGACGGCCAGAACTTGGTCGATGACGATTTCCTGGCCTACGTCCGCAGCAATCTGTTCTACTTTAATTTTTTCGCCGGAAGCAACGCGATACTGCTTGCCGCCGGTTTTTATGACCGCGTACATGTTGACCTCTTATGACTCTGTGTACTTTAGGTACATTTTGTGAGTTTCTACAGACGAATTTCTGTAGAGCCCGCCATTATATCATTAGCTCAACTACGCAAGCATAGCCGCACTTAAACAGCGGCGCTAGCGAGAGCGCACAGCTTTCTATAATTTGCCACTCCATTTGCGACGATTACCTTGACTGCACCAGCCCCCTCCCCCACCAGCTCGCCCCTCGCCATCATCACCCGTGATATGCAGGAAGTGGATCGCATCATTGCCCAGCGCTTGGCTTCTGGCGTCCCCTTGGTTGGGCAAGTCTCCCACTACATCATTGCTGCGGGTGGCAAACGCTTGCGCCCAGCGATGCTACTGCTGGCAGCAGGCGCGCTGGGCTATAGCGGTCAGCAGCGCTTCACGATGGCAGCTGTGGTCGAATTTATCCATACCGCGACGCTGCTACACGACGACGTGGTCGATGAGTCCACCCTGCGCCGTGGACGCGCCACCGCCAATGAGGTTTTTGGCAATCCAGCCAGCGTCTTAGTGGGCGATTTTTTGTACTCGCGCGCATTCCAAATGATGGTGGAGACGAGTCAAATGCGCATCATGCAAATTTTGGCCGACGCAACCAACGTCATTGCCGAAGGCGAAGTGATGCAACTGATGAATATGCATGACGCCTCGCTCGATGAGTCAGGTTATTTACGGGTAATTCGCTCCAAAACGGCCAAGTTGTTTGAGGCCAGCGCTCGCTTAGCCGCCGTGCTGGCTGGCAGCAACGCGTTGGTTGAAGCCGCCTGCGCTACCTACGGCCAAGCACTGGGCACGGCCTTTCAGATCATTGACGACGTCCTCGACTACGACGGCGACGCAGCTGAAATGGGAAAAAACCTGGGCGACGATCTGCGCGAAGGCAAGGCCACACTTCCACTGATAGCAGCCATGCAACGCGGCACAGAGAGCGAAGCCAGTACGGTGCGCAAAGCCATCGAAAACGGCAGCACCGAACAGCTCGACACCATCGCCCACATCGTGCGTAAAACCGGTGCATTGGAAGTCGCGCGCAACGCTGCAGCCGCCGAAGCACAGCGCGCTATCGACGCGCTACAACAACTGCCAGCCAACCAATACACAGCCGCACTACACCAGCTAGCAGCGCAGCTGCTGGCTCGGCGCACTTGAGCGCTGCAGCAGGAGACACGTAACTACTGTGGTAAGCATTCATTACAGTTGGTGTCTACCAATAGTGATAGGATGGTTAAATTACCATTTTATATCTTATCGGTTACATGGCAGCTGTTGATAACACTCAAAAAGAATCGGTAACAGCTGCCCTTCCCGGCTTGGGTAGGGCGCTGATTTCTGTTGGCAAACTGACACAAAAATCAGCCGAGGACACTTACAAAAAATCACAGTCGAGCAAAATCAGTTTTATTGCTGAACTAACAGCCAGTGGTGTAGTTTCTGCCGCAGATTTAGCACACACAGTATCTTCCGTTTTTGGCGCACCGCTGCTGGATCTCAATGCTATCGATCCACTGCGCTTACCACGGGATTTACTTGATACCAAAATATGCGCGGCTTATAAGGTTGTTGTACTAAGTAAACGCAATAATCGATTAATTGTTGCTACCGCCGATCCGACCGATCAAGAGGCAGCTGAAAAAATTAAATTTTCTACCCAAATGGGGGTAGATTGGATTATTGCAGAATACGACAAGCTAACCAAACTAGTCGAAAGCACGGGAAAATCCACCGGCGAATCACTGGAAAGCATCAACAGCGGCAGTGATGACTTTGAATTTGGCGATGTCCCAGTAGAAGACGCACCAGAGGCCGAAGCCAATACCAACGAAGTCGAAGACGCACCTATTGTTCGTTTTCTGCATAAAATGCTGGTAGATGCTTTCAATATGCGCGCTTCTGACTTGCACTTTGAACCTTACGAGCACCATTACCGCGTGCGTTTTCGGGTAGATGGCGAACTGCGCGAAATCGCATCACCACCCATCGCTATTAAAGACAAATTAGCATCGCGTATCAAGGTAATTTCGCGTTTAGATATTTCTGAAAAGCGCGTACCCCAAGACGGTAAAATGAAATTAAAAGTCGGCCCCAATCGGGTGATCGATTTCCGTGTCAGCACCTTGCCTACGCTATTTGGCGAAAAAATTGTTATTCGTATTTTAGACCCCAGCAGTGCCCAAATGGGCATTGACGCGCTAGGTTATGAACCGGTCGAAAAAGCGCACTTATTAGACGCGATTTCTCGGCCTTACGGAATGATTTTAGTGACAGGCCCCACAGGTTCAGGAAAAACCGTATCCCTTTATACTTGCCTTAACTTACTCAATAAGCCAGGGGTCAATATTGCAACCGCAGAAGATCCATCTGAAATTAACTTGCCTGGTGTAAACCAAGTTAACGTTAACGATAAAGCTGGGCTAACTTTCGCTGTAGCCTTGAAATCTTTTCTGCGTCAAGACCCTGACATCATCATGGTCGGTGAGATTCGCGACCTTGAGACTGCAGATATTTCCATCAAAGCAGCACAAACTGGTCACTTAGTGCTATCGACGCTGCACACTAACGATGCTCCGACCACACTGACGCGGATGCGTAATATGGGCATTGCACCCTTCAATATCGCCTCTAGCGTTATTTTAATTACTGCCCAAAGATTAGCACGGCGCTTATGCCCTCAATGCAAGGTGCCAGCAGATATTCCCCATGAAGCGCTTTTAGGCGCTGGTTATTCAGACGAAGAAATTGATGGCTCATGGGTAACTTATAAGCCTGTAGGTTGCAGCGCTTGCAATAATGGCTATAAAGGGCGTGTCGGCATTTATCAAGTAATGCCGATTACTGAAGAAATACAGCGCATTATTTTACGTGATGGCAATGCTCTTGAAATTGCAATCCAAGCCAAACTCGAAGGCGTACGGTCGCTGCGCGATGCTGGCTTGCATAAAGCCAAGCTCGGCATGACTTCTATCGAAGAAGTTCTGGCCGTGACCAACTTATAAGTCAAAAGCAACGAGGAAGCATAATGGCTACGGCAACATCACAAGGAGTCAAAGATTTTGTCTTTGAATGGGAAGGCAAGGATCGTCACGGAAAAATTGTGCGCGGCGAATTACGTGCCTCTGGCGAAAACCAAGTGCAAGCCACTTTGCGTCGTCAAGGGGTCTTTCCAACCAAAATCAAAAAACGGCGGATGCGTGCGGGTAAAGCAATTAAGCCCAAAGATATTGCACTGTTTACGCGTCAAATGGCCACCATGATGAAGGCTGGTGTACCATTACTGCAAGCCTTTGATATTGTCGGACGCGGCAACACAAATCCTAGCGTTGGTAAATTACTTAACGATATTCGGGCTGACGTCGAAACTGGCACCTCATTAAATGCTGCTTTTCGCAAATATCCACTTTATTTTGATAGTCTGTATTGTAACTTGGTGGGTGCGGGTGAGGCGGCTGGTATCTTGGAGGCTCTGCTAGACCGTCTCGCAGTGTATATGGAGAAGACCGAGGCAATTAAATCAAAGATTAAATCGGCCTTGATGTATCCCATTTCGGTGGTCATCGTGGCCTTTGTCGTTGTCGCGGTGATCATGATTTTTGTGATTCCGGCATTTAAGGAAGTTTTTACCTCTTTTGGTGCTGATTTACCAGCGCCTACCCTCTTTGTGATGGGTATCAGCGAAATTTTCGTCGAATGGTGGTGGCTGATTTTTGGCTCTATCGGCGGCGGCTTTTATTTCTTTATGCAGGCCTGGCGCCGCAGTGAAAAAATGCAGCAAGTGATGGATCGCATCATGCTGCGCATACCGGTGTTTGGCATCTTGATTGAAAAATCCGCCATTGCCCGCTGGACGCGCACGCTGTCCACCATGTTTGCTGCCGGCGTTCCGCTGGTAGAAGCGCTCGACTCCGTCGGCGGCGCCGCTGGCAACTCGGTGTTCGCCATGGCGACCGAAAAAATCCAGCAAGAAGTCTCTACCGGTACCAGCCTGACTGCCGCTATGGGCAATGCCAACATCTTTCCGTCGATGGTGCTGCAAATGTGCGCCATTGGCGAAGAATCCGGCTCGATTGACCACATGCTGGGCAAAGCCGCCGACTTCTACGAAGACGAAGTCGATGAAATGGTAGCCGGTCTGTCCAGCCTGATGGAGCCCATCATCATCGTTTTCTTGGGCACCTTGATTGGCGGCATTGTGGTCTCGATGTACCTGCCCATCTTTAAACTCGGTCAGGTCGTTTAACCATGCTGTTGTGGATTGAACCCTGGCTGAATGCGATGCTGGCGAGTGTTTTTGGATTGCTGGTGGGCAGCTTCTTAAACGTCGTCATCTACCGATTGCCCAAAATTTTGGAGCACCAATGGGCCACGGAAGCAGCTGCATACGCCGCTGAACTCGGTTCAACACTGCCCAGTGCAACGGCAAAACTCGAAGTCTTCAACCTGTTGGTGCCCCGCTCGCGCTGCCAAAGCTGCGGCCACCAACTGCGCGTACTCGAAAACATTCCTGTGCTGAGTTATTTATTCCTGCGTGGACGCTGCTCATCGTGCGCTGCATCCATCAGTGCGCGCTACCCGCTGGTAGAGCTGGCCACTGCGGCTTTGTTTTTTTTCTGTGTACAGCGCTGGGGTGCTACGCCCACCGGCATCGCTTGGTGCGGCTTTTCTGCCGTGCTGGTGACGCTGGCCATGATTGACTGGGACACCACACTGCTGCCTGACAACCTGACGCTGCCCCTGCTGTGGGCTGGGCTGCTCAGCGCCGCCTTCCGCTGGATTGAGGTGCCACTATTCGACGCGGTAATGGGCGCTGCTGCCGGTTACCTGTCGCTGTGGACGGTGTATTGGGGCTTTAAGCTGGCCACCGGCAAAGAGGGCATGGGCTTTGGCGACTTCAAGCTCTACGCCGCCTTGGGCGCGTGGTTTGGCTGGCAAGCACTGGTGCCATTGATTTTGCTGGCCTCAGTCGTTGGCGCCGTCATCGGCATTGCCATGAAATTCTCTAGCGGTTTGCGCGAAGGCGGCTACATCCCGTTTGGCCCGTTTTTAGTTGGTGCCGGCCTGATAGGCATGGTGTTTGGCCCACAAACTGTACTCAACACCATTTTGGGTATGTTGGGCTTATGAGTAGCAGCACACCGACACTGCGCACCGCACGACTCGGACTGACCGGGGGCATTGGCAGCGGCAAAAGCACTGTGGCACAACTGTTGGTGCAATGCGGCGCAGCACTGATCGACGCCGATCAGCTGTCGCGCAGCGTCACCGGTGCCGGCGGAGCGGCAATGGCGGCAATTGCGCAGGCCTTCGGCCCTGAATACGTCAACGCTGACGGTGCCCTTGACCGCGACCGCATGCGCGCACTGGCGTTTTCGCAGCCAGCGGCGCGCAAACAGCTTGAAGCCATCGTCCACCCGCTGATTGGCCAACTGACCGCCGACCAAGTCAATGCGGCCATAGCCAGCGGCCAGCGTTTAATCGTTTTTGACATCCCCTTGCTGGTCGAATCCAGCAACTGGAGACGCAAACTCGACGCCATTGCCGTGGTCGATTGTCGGGTTGAGACACAAATCAGCCGCGTGATGGCGCGCAACGCGCTGGCACCCACCGCGATTGAAAGCATCATTGCCGCCCAAGCCAGCCGCAGCGCCCGGCGCGCCGCCGCCGACATGGTGTTCTACAACGATGGCCTGTCGCTGCACGCGCTACAAGTCCAAGTACAACAGGTGGCGGCGCAGTTCGGGCTATGATTCGCCCCCCATCTTGATCTGTGCTTGGCATCTCTCTGGCTCACACCCGCATTCCTCCACCGCCCCTCCTCCAGGACACCGGCAGCGTGATTCTTTACGAATACCCCTTTAACGAACGCATACGAACCTATCTGCGACTGGAGCAGATTTTCTTGCGTTTGGGAGAGCTGATTTCACGCACCGATGCGATGGATCACCACTTTGCTCTGTCTACGATGTTTGAAGTCATGGACGTGGCGGCGCGTGCCGACCTCAAGTCCGACATCCTCAAAGACATCGAAAAGCAAAAAACCGTGCTCGCCGGCTACCGGGGTAATCCTTCGATCTCTGAAGCGGCGCTGGACAACATTGTTGCCCAGCTAGAGCGCTGTTTTCAGGCGCTCAATACCCAAACCGGCAAAGCCGGCCAAGCACTGACAGACAACGATTGGCTGATGGCCATCCGCAGCCGCATTGGCATTCCCGGTGGTACCTGCGGCTTTGATTTGCCCAGTTATTGCGCTTGGCAACACAACCCACCCGAGCAACGCCAGCAAGCGCTAGGGGGCTGGGCATCGAGCCTGGAGCCGCTGGCAGAAGCCATTTACCTGCTACTGAAGTTGCTGCGCGACTCGGGTACACCGCAAAAAATCGCGGCAAAAGACGGTCATTTTCAGCAAAATCTGCCCTCTGGCCGCACCTTTCAGTTGCTGCGGCTGCGCATCGATCCTGCCCTTGGCCTGATTCCTGAAATCAGCGGCAACCGCCTGATGGTGTCGGTGCGGCTGATGCGCCAATTAAAAAATGGCCACCTGCAGGCCAGCAGCGAAAACGCCGCTTTTGAACTAGCGCTGTGCGCGTGAGCTATGACGACTGAAAACACCCCCTCCTCTGCAGCCCGGCAAGTTGCCTGCCCGCGCTGCGCCGGTCTTAGCCTGTACAGCGCTGCCAATCCATGGCGCCCGTTTTGCAGCGAGCGCTGCCAGCAAATCGATTTTGGTGCGTGGGCGGCCGAGAGCTTTCGGCTCGAAGCCGATGCACCGCCAGACGATGCACCGCACGGCGATCCGCGCTATCAGGCCTAAAAATCAGTCAAATCAGCCTCTAGCCCTTTAGATACGTGCGCTAGCAGCTATTAAATTGATAGCCTCAAGATGATTTCTCTAAGAGGATAGACGGATCAAAATCTTGGCCGTTTTCTGCGGCCAGCCACTGCAGCACCGGTAATGCACCCGGCAATACGGGTCGCACCGTCGGCGGCCACGGCTGCCACGACATGGCTTGGCCTTCGCGCATTTGCAGCTCTCCGCTCCACGCATAGACCTTGCACCAGTGCAGGCGCACCAAAGCGTGCGGGTAATCGTGCTCGGTCACTTTCCAGACTTGGGCCGCGCCGATGGTGACGCCGATCTCTTCGATCAGCTCGCGGCGCAGCGCTTGCTCGACGCTCTCGCCGGCTTCGAGCTTGCCGCCGGGGAATTCCCAATAACCCGCGTAGACCTTGCCCGCTGGCCGGGTGGTCAGCAGCAAAGCGCCGTCCGCACGCAGCAAGATGCCGACCGCAACGTCGGTGTAGGGCCGAGAAGTTGCCGCTTCAGACATCCGTACGCCCGGCAAAATCGCGCGCAAATTGGTAGGCGACACGGCCGCTGCGTGAGCCGCGCTCCAGCGCCCACACCAAAGCCTGCGCCCGCGCGGCAGCAATCGCGGCTGCATCGACGCCAAACGACGTCAACCACTGCGCGACGATGGCCAGATATTCGTCTTGGCTGAACGGGTAAAAACTCACCCACAAACCAAAGCGCTCGGACAGCGAGATTTTTTCTTCAATCGCCTCGCCCGGATGCACCTCGCCGTCGTCGGTGTGCGTGTAGCTCAGGTTGTCCTTCATGTACTCGGGCAACAAGTGGCGGCGGTTGCTGGTGGCGTAGATCAGCACGTTGGGCGTGGCGGCGGCAATCGAGCCGTCCAAAATGGATTTCAGCGCTTTGTAGCCCGACTCGCCCTCGTCAAAACTCAGGTCATCGCAAAAGACAATGAATTTCTCTGGCCGGCCAGCGACGATGTCCATGATGTCGGGCAGGTCGATCAGGTCGGTTTTATCGACCTCGATCAGGCGCAGCCCTTGCGCGGCGTAGGCGTTGAGGCAGGCTTTGATCAGCGACGATTTGCCGGTGCCGCGTGCGCCGGTCAGCAGCACGTTGTTGGCGAGGGCGCCACGCACAAATTGCTCGGTGTTGCGCTGGATTTTTTCTTTCTGGCCGTCGATTTCTTGCAGGTCGCTCAGCTGCAGCGGCGCCACGTGGCGCACTGGCTCCAGCACGGCGTGGCCGCTGCTGCGCTTGCGGTAGCGCCATGCGACCGACGCCGCCCAGTCAGCGGGTGCGGCCAGCGGCTGGGGCAGCACCGATTCGATGCGCGCCATCAACTGCTCGGCGCGCAGCAGCAATCGCTCAAAACTTTGGTTCATTTTGGCCTCTAGCCCTTATGCAGCAAGCGCTACCAGCTCTTATTTTAGGAGCGGTAGTCGGCGTTGATGGTGACGTAGTCGTGGCTCAGGTCGCACGTCCACACCGTATCTGCCGCCGTGCCGCGCCCCAGCAGCACGCGCACGGTGATTTCACTTTGCTGCATCACACGCTGGCCGTCTTCTTCGCGGTAGTCGGGGTTGCGCCCGCCTTGCAGCGCCACCGGCACGTCGTCCAAGTACAGGTCGATGCCGGTTTGGTCAAGGTCGTCAATGCCAGCGTAACCCACCGCCGCCAAGATGCGGCCCAAATTAGGATCGCTGGCAAAAAAGGCGGTTTTCACCAGTGGCGAATGGGCGATGGCATAAGCCACTTTGCGGCATTCTTCGCTGGTTTTTCCGCCTTCAACGCGCACGGTGATGAACTTGGTCGCGCCTTCGCCGTCGCGCACGATGGCCTGTGCCAGCTGCTGCGCCACTGACAGCAGCGCCGCTTTCAGCGCTTGGCCGTCGGCGCTGTCCCATGCGGTGATGGGCGCGTGGGCAGCGCGCTGCGTCGCCATAACGATGAAGGAGTCGTTGGTCGAGGTGTCGCCGTCGATGGTGATGCGGTTGAACGACTGATCGGCCAGCTCGGTCGCCAGTGGCTGTAGCAACGCGGGCGCGATGCAAGCGTCGGTGGCCATAAAGCCCAGCATGGTCGCCATGTTCGGGCGGATCATGCCCGCGCCTTTGCTGATGCCAGTGATCGACACGGTGGCGCCGCCAATTTGCACTTGCGTGCTAAAGGCTTTCGGCACGGTGTCGGTGGTCATGATGCCCTCAGCAGCACGTGCCCAATGTGTGGGTGCGGCGTCGCCAATGGCGGCGGGCAGGCCAGCGCTGATGCGATCGACCGGCAGCGACTCCATGATCACGCCGGTGGAGAACGGCAGGATTTGATTCGCTGCCAGCCCCAGCTGCTCGGCCAGCGCTTCGCAGGTTTGGCGGGCGCGCGCCAAACCATCCGCACCGGTGCCAGCGTTGGCGTTGCCGGTGTTGATCAGCATGGCACGGATGTGCGAGCCGGTCGCTAAATGCTCGCGGCAGATTTGCACCGGCGCAGCACAAAAGCGGTTTTGCGTGAATACGCCGGCGACGGCAGTGCCTTCATCCAACAAAAACACCGTCAAATCTTTACGCTGCGCCTTGCGCACACCGGCTTCGGCCACGCCAATGCGCACGCCGGAGATGGCGTGCAGGTCAGCGGCAACGGGAGTAGAGAGATTCACTGGCATGGTTTTTCTTTCTAAAAGGAGCCGGATTTAAGCCAACTTGCCGTGGCACTGCTTGTATTTTTGGCCGCTGCCGCACGGGCAGGGGTCGTTGCGACCAACGCGCACACCTGGGGTTGCTGGCATCGCCTTGGCTTGGCGCAGCGTGCTGGCATCGACCACGGTTTCGACTTCGCCGGTTTCGGTCGGCGAGCTGTAGGTGACGTTGGCAATGCGCTCGGCGCGCTGCTCCATGTCCTCGGCGGCTTGGTCGAGCTGCGTGGGTGACTGCACCTGCACCGTCATCAAGATCTTGGTGACTTCGTTTTTCACCATGTCGATCATCTGGCGGAACAGCTCAAACGCTTCGCGCTTGTACTCTTGCTTGGGCTGCTTTTGCGCATAACCGCGCAAATGGATGCCTTGGCGCAAATAGTCGAGCGCGCTCAGGTGGTCGCGCCAGTTGGAGTCAAAGCTTTGCAGCAGCACCGCGCGCTCAAATTGGGTGAAGTTTTCGCGGCCGACCAGTTCGACCTTGGCGTTAAAAATGGCGTGGGCGCTTTGCACCACTTTCTCCAAAATCTCGTCGTCGGTGATCGACTGCGAGCCTTCGACCAAGGCACGCAAAGACAGCGGCATTTGCCAGTCGTCCTGCAGCGCTTTTTCTAGCGCGGGCAGATTCCATTGCTCTTCGACCGACTCTGGCGGCACGTATTGGCGCACCAAGTCGGTAAAACTGTCTTCGCGCATCGCGGCAATCACTTCGGACAAATCGGCCGCGTCCAAAATGTTGTTGCGCTGCTCGTAAATCACTTTGCGCTGGTCGTTGGCCACGTCGTCGTATTCGAGCAGCTGCTTGCGCACGTCAAAGTTGCGCGCCTCGACCTTGCGCTGCGCCGACTCGATGCTGCGGGTAACGATACCGGCTTCGATGGCCTCGCCGTCGGGCATTTTGAGGCGATCCATGATGGCTTTGACACGGTCGCCGGCGAAAATGCGCATCAGCGAGTCGTCCAAGCTCAAGTAAAAGCGCGACGAGCCCGGATCACCCTGACGGCCAGAGCGGCCACGCAGCTGGTTGTCAATGCGGCGCGATTCGTGGCGCTCGGTGGCGATGATGCGCAAGCCGCCCAGCGCCTTGATTTTTTCGTGCTCGACCGCCCAATCGGCGCGCAATTGCGCCAAGCGCGCTTGCTTGGTGCCTTCATCCAGCGATTCGTCGGTTTCAATCGCCAACACGTCTTTTTCGATATTGCCGCCAAGCACGATGTCGGTGCCGCGACCGGCCATGTTGGTGGCAATGGTGATCATCTTGGCGCGGCCGGCTTGGGCGACGATGTCGGCCTCGCGGGCGTGCTGCTTGGCGTTGAGCACTTGGTGCGGCAAGTTCGCCTCATTGAGCAGCTTGTCGATGATTTCGGAGTTCTCAATCGACGAAGTGCCCACCAGCACCGGCTGGCCGCGCTCGTAGCACTCGCGGATGTCTTTGATCGCCGCTTCGTATTTTTCGCGCGTGGTTTTATAAACGCGGTCGAGCTGGTCGTCGCGCTTACTGGGGCGGTTCGGCGGGATGACGACGGTTTCTAGGCCGTAGATTTCTTGGAATTCGTAGGCTTCGGTGTCTGCCGTGCCAGTCATACCGCCCAAGTTGTTGTACAGGCGGAAGTAATTTTGGAAGGTGATTGAGGCTAGCGTTTGGTTTTCGGCCTGAATTGGCACACCTTCTTTGGCTTCGACCGCTTGGTGCAAACCCTCGCTCCAGCGCCGACCCGACATCAGGCGACCGGTGAATTCGTCCACGATAACGATTTCACCGTCTTGCACCACATAGTGCTGGTCGCGGTGGTACAGGTTGTTGGCGCGCAGTGCCGCATACAAATGGTGCATCAGCGAGATGTTGGATGGGTCGTACAGCGAGGCACCCGGTGCAATCAAGCCTTGCGCCGCCAGCACGCGCTCGGCGGTTTCGTGGCCTTGCTCGGTCAAAAAGACTTGGTGGGTTTTCTCGTCCAGCGTGAAGTCGCCCGGCTTGGTGATGCCCTCGCCAGTACGCGGGTCGGCTTCGCCCTCTTGGCGCACCAGCAGCGGCACCACTTGGTTCATTGCCAAGTACATGGCGGTGTGGTCTTCGGCTTGGCCGCTGATGATCAGCGGCGTGCGCGCCTCGTCGATCAGAATCGAATCGACCTCGTCGATGATGGCGTAGTTGAGTTTGCGCTGCACCCGGTCGCTGGCCTCGTAGACCATGTTGTCGCGCAGGTAGTCAAAACCGTACTCGTTGTTAGTGCCGTAGGTGATGTCGGCCGCGTAGGCCGCCTGCTTTTCTTCACGCGGCATATTGGGCAGGTTGATGCCAACTGACAGCCCAAGGAAGTTGTACAAGCGCGCCATCCATTTAGCATCGCGGCTGGCCAAGTAATCGTTGACGGTAACGACGTGTACACCGTTGCCCGACAAGGCGTTCAGGTACACCGGCAAGGTGGCGGTCAGCGTTTTACCTTCACCAGTACGCATTTCAGCGACTTTGCCGTAGTGCAGCGCCATGCCGCCGATCAACTGCACATCAAAGTGGCGCATTTTCATGCTGCGCTTGGAGCCTTCGCGCACTACAGCAAAAGCCTCGGGCAAGATGGCGTCCAAGGACTCGCCCTTGGCAACGCGGTCTTTGAATTCTTGCGTTTTGGCGCGCAGCGCTTCATCGCTCAAGCCTTCAAGGGAAGGCTCCATCGCGTTAATCTGGGCGGCAGTTTTGCGGTATTGCTTGAGCAACCGGTCATTGCGGCTGCCGAAAATTTTGGTGAGGAAGTTGGTGGCCATGCGTGCGGGTCAACTACCGATGCACAAAGCACCAGCAGCAACCACAATCCCTAAAAAGAAGTAATTTCAGTTGGGGTCACCAGTCGACATTCCAAGCTGGGTCAATGCGCGCCGGTGGGATCCGAACCCATGATTTTAGCCGCCTGAGTGCCGACCTCTTAGCGCACCGTACTCCACAGCGCGCAACTGCTAAAGACCGCCACCGATAATCAGCCACCGTCTGCATTTTTTGCACATCCGTCAGCCCACTTGCCCATTTGCTATGAATCGCCGCCATTACGCCATCACGCTAGAGCAAGCCTCGCAAGAAACGCCGATCTTGGCCAAACTGGTGGCGCTGACACGCGACTCCAGCGAACGCTTGCGTGCGGTCAAAACCCTGATCCCCGTCGGCCTGCACACGGCTATTCAGGCGGGTCCGATTGAAGGCGATAGTTGGTGTTTGCTGGTCAAAAATAACGCTGCAGCAGCCAAACTGCGCCAACTGGTGCCTGCCTTACTGGCGCATCTGCGCGCCCAAGGCTGGGACATCAATACCATTCGGCTGAAGGTGCAAACTTAACTCCAGCGGAGTTTCAGCGCTTAAATACAAAAACCGCTCACTGTAAAACAGTGAGCGGTTTTTTAACTGGTGGATTGGCGTACCAGCGCGGAATCTGGCAGCTCGTCAAAGCTGGGGATTGCTGCTGTCGTGTGCGTCTTGCTGGCCTTGGTGGCCTGTGTTGTCTGGGTCATTTTTTATTCCGTGGTGCGCAGTAAGTAGCCGTGGCCTTTGGCTGCTTGCTGTGCGATTGCATGAGAGTGCGCACAACACGGATTTGGCCGTTTGTGAAACTTTCCGCCAAACCCTATACAGGATGGCTTCTGAGTTTTTCCCCATGCGCAAAGCAGCAGGCAAACGATTACCCCACGGTGTCACTGGGGAATTACCCATGGGCGCGCTGCTGCGCTTGAGCCTCGTCGCTGGTAAATCTGAGCCTGTGCAACGCGCTGACTTGGTGCAAGCACTGAATCTGCCAGAGACAACCGTGGACGACAGACTTCGGGTACTGGTCAAGCGCGGTCAGGTCGTGCGCCTAGGCCGTGGGCTGTATGCGCCAGCGGGCAGCGCCGCAGCGCAGGCACTCCAGAGGAGGCAGTTTGTGCCGAATGAAACAACACCAATAGAGGGCGGTGTTTGGGTGCGGGGTCGGCTGATTTCAATAGCCGACTTCAAGAGCGGGCGATACTGACGCGCCCTGAAAAGAAAGCCAGCGCCGCCGGTGCAGGGGAACATCGGTTGTCGCCTCGGGCAATTGCTCCGGGGCTAGGCGTGGCTTCAAACTGTGTGCTGGTGCTGGTGCTCAGGCGTGGGTCAATCGTCGTAATGCCCACGGCAAGCGATAACGTCTAGGTCAACATCGTCAGCGGCGTAAACCAAGCGGTGCGTCACGTCGATGCGCCTTGACCAGTAGCC
>JAGNUJ010000073.1 GCA_017987055.1 Giesbergeria sp. | reverse complement strand
TTACAGGTGCGGCGTGATCTGGGGCATCAGGTCTTCAAAAGTGCGGCCTTGGCCGTTTTCGCCAATGGCGTGCATTTTCCACTCGTCATTGTGGCGATAGAGCTTGGCCATGATTTGCGCGTTGTGGTTGCCCTGCACCGACAGGTCATAGCGCGCCACTTCTTGTTGGCTGCGGCCATCCAGAATGCGGCAAAAAGCATTGGCTACTTGGCTGAAGTCTTGGCCGGTAAAGCAGTTGACCGTAAACACCAGCGACGTGACCTGCGCCGGCACGCGCTCCAGTGCCACCTTGATCTGCTCATCATCGCCCGTGCCGTCGCCAGTGCGGTTGTCACCGGTGTGCTCAATGCTGCCGTCTTTGCTGCGCAATTGGCGAAACCACACCGCATCGACCAAAACACCGCCGGCATCAAACATCAGGCACGAAGCGTCCAAGTCCACGTCTTGGCTGCCGCCGCCAAAACCCAAAAACCCCTTCTTTTTGGCGGCGTCCCAGCCCAACCCCATCACCACTTGGGTCAGCGCACTGCCGGCCTCTTTGTTCAGCGAGATCTTTTGACCTTTTTGCAAATTCACTGCCATCGTTGTACTCCTGTTGCGTGGTGGAAAATTCAGCGAAAAACTTAGACAACCGTAGCGCTGTCAATGCCCAAGGCTTGGCAAATTTTGTCCATCGCCTTGCGCTCGGACTCGTCAAACTTGCCATCAACATTGGCGATGGACAGACACACCCGGGCAATCAGTTGCGCCTCGGGTTTGTTCTTGAACAAAGCGAGTTTTTGCAACACTTCGCCAGTGGCGATGGTCACATCGAAGTCAAAACGACCCACATACTGGTTAAAAGTCTCGATCACTTTGTCGGTCTCAAACACCGACATCTGCTCGGAGTTGCGCATGTAGCCGAGCAGCTTTTGCTTCTCGGGCGCCGAGACTTCGCCATCCGCGTAAGCCATCAAAGTGGCACTGGCCACGATGGCCTGCATCAGGTCTTTGGAGCGGTATTTTTTGAGCTCGGTGTTCACCGACTGGGCCGCCTCAGTAAGGGACTGCTTAAGAGAATTAAAGAAAGACATATAAAAAACTCCAAGGAAAAAATGGAGGCAAGCCATTGCCTAGGTCTTGGGTACGCCCTTCAGCAACACGTTCCGCACAAAAAAAAGAGCCAGGAGCACAAGCCGTGCGCCCTGGCCCAGACACCAGCACCTCAGCGCCCCAAGGCGCCTGATTTAGGCGTTGACGCCAAAGTTTTTCGCCATCGGGCCCAAACCGCCCTGAAAGCCCTGACCCATCGCCTTGAACTTCCACTCGCCGTTATGGCGGTAGATTTCACCAAAAACCATCGCAGCCTCGACAGAGGCGTCTTCAGACAGATCGTAGCGTGCGACCTCGGCGTTGGTGATGGCATCGACACAGCGCACATAGGCGCGAGAAACCATGCCAAAGTTCTGGCGCCTAGCCTCGGCGTCGTGGATCGTCACACACACGGCAATTTTCTCCACATCGGCAGGGACTTTATCGAGCTCTACGGTGATGGTTTCATCATCGCCCTCGCCTTCGCCGGTGCGGTTGTCGCCCGAATGCACCACGCTGCCATCGCTGGACTTGTTCTGGTTGTAAAACACAAAATCGGCGTCCGAGCGCACTTTGTCTCCCGCTCCGAGCAAAAACGCACTGCCATCCAAATCGAAAGCGTCACCGTCGGTAGCGCGCAAACTCCAGCCTAAACCCACCAGCATTTTTTTCATACCAGGGGCTTCTTTGGACAAGTTGACGTTGCCGCCTTTTTGCAGACTGATTGCCATTAATAGATTCCTTCAGGTTGAGAGACGTAAGCGAGGGAAAGGGTGATCAGCCCATATCCTGATTTTTTGTAGCAAGAAGATGCCCAAGAAACAGGCGATTTTTTAATTCTAGTGTATGTTTCGCCCTGCTGCGCTTTGCGCTGAAACCTCTTATCAAGCAGTCCCGTCAGGACGTTTGCTTCCCCTTCCCATGTCGCCCCCTACACAGCCGTAAGGCTAAAAAAATTCAATGAAAGAATTCAGAATTTCCTTCTTAGTGACCGCCCTGTGCATCGGCATTGCCGGCTGGTGGGGCACCCAACACAGTATGGGTCTGTGGACGGCGCTATGGCTGGTCACCGTTCTTGCCATCTTGGAAGTAAGCCTGTCGTTTGACAACGCGGTGGTCAACGCCGGTGTGCTCAAGGACATGTCCGAATTTTGGCGCCAAGCCTTCCTGACGGTTGGTATCTTGGTGGCCGTTTTTGGTATGCGGCTGGTTTTTCCTATCGTCATCGTCAGCTTCTCTGGCGGCATCAGCACGATGGACACGATACAAATGGCGCTCAATGAGCCGACCCAATACTCCCAAGTACTCACGGCGGCCTACCCGGTGATTTCGTCGTTTGGCGGCATGTTTTTGCTGCTGGTGTTTCTGAACTTTCTGTTTGACAGCAACAAAGAAACCCATTGGCTCGGTGCGCTGGAAGAGCGCCTGACGAAAATCGCTAAATTCAATGAAATCAGCGTCTTCATCGCTTTGTGCGCCATCTTTTCCACCCGCTGGTGGGTGCCTGAAGCCGAGCAGTCGCGCGTCTTCGTCGCCGGCGTGCTGGGTGTGTTGCTGTATCTGGCCGTCGATGCGGTCGGCGCGCTGTTTGAGAATGAAGAAGAGGGCGATGCGGCGGTCAAAACCATCCAGCGCTCGGGCTTTGCCAGCTTTTTGTACCTCGAAGTGCTCGATGCCTCCTTCTCTTTTGACGGCGTAATCGGCGCTTTCGCCATCACCAAAGACGTGGTCATCATCATGCTGGGCTTGGCGATTGGCGCCATGTTTGTGCGCTCCATGACCGTGTATTTGGTCAACCGGGGCACTTTGAACGAGTACATCTATCTGGAGCACGGTGCGCACTACGCCATTGGCGCGCTGGCCTTCATCATGCTGCTGGGCACCACGGTGCATGTCTCTGAAGTCATCACCGGCCTGATCGGCGTGGGCTTCATCGGTGCCTCGGTGTGGTCGTCGCTGCGCCACCGCAAGAAGCACCCAGAACACTACGCCTGAAACGGTGCCGCAACGCGACAGCACCCCCCGACTTCTCTAGTCACTGGCAAAAATGAAACTCATCATTCAATGGTTCATCAGCGCCAGCGCCTTGCTGCTGGTGGCTTACCTGTACAGCGGCGTGCAGGTCGATAGCTTTGGCTCGGCGCTGATCGCCGCCTTTGTTATCGGCTTGTTCAACGCGGTGCTGCGCCCGGTGCTGGTGCTGCTGACCCTGCCAGTGACCATCGTCACGGTGGGGCTGTTTTTGTTCGTCATCAACGCGCTGATGTTTTGGTCAGCGGCGGGCGTGCTCGACGGTTTTTATGTGCGCGGCTTTGGCGCGGCGCTGCTGGGCTCGCTGCTGTACTCGCTGATTGGCGTCGTGATCGATTCAGCGCTCAGCCGCCTGTTCGCGCAAAAGTGACTGCAGCGCGCGCAGCCGGGTGTCGATGATCGACGCCTCGACAAAGTCACCCGGCGCGTGGCTGCTGCGCGCCAAATCCTGCCCCGCTTTAAAACGGTCCACCGCCGCGGCGTAGTCATAACGCGCCGCGTGCGCCTCGGCCTCAGCGCGCACCGCGCGCAAACCTTGGCCTTGCGCCTGCCACACGCTGGCCAGCAGCTGCCACGCACCGCCATCTTGCGGCTGGGTGGCGACGCGGGTTTGCAACCGGCCAGCCACTTGCGCCATCTCGGCATCGCCCTTTAACCGCGCTCGCGGCGTTTGCAGCAGCGCCCGCGCGCGCAGCAGCAGCTCGGGTCGCCCGCTGCTGGTGGGCAACGCCCGCAGCGCCGCCTCGGGCTGGCCGGCGGCCAACTCGACTTCGGCGCTCAACAACTGCGCTTGGCGCAGCGCTGGCGCGTCGCTGCGCACCGATTCGAGCAAACGCGCCAGCAGCTTGCGCGCCGCTGCCGGCTCGCGCAACTCGCTGGCGGCCAGCGCGGCGGCGTACAGCACGGCGGCTTGGCGCACCGGCTCCAGCGTTGCAAACGCCGTGCCCTGCGGCTGGGCCAGCCACTGGCGCAGCACATCGACACCGGGATTGGACAGCACGCGGGCGCGCGCCGCCAGCATCGCGTCCTCTGTGCCCGCTTGCGGCGCTGCGGCGCTGCTGCCCGGCAGCTGGCGCGACTGCATATCGGCTATGCGCTGCGAGTTCAAAGGGTGGCTGCGCAAATACGGCCACGAGCCGTTGTCGTTCAAGCGGTTGGCCTGCTGCAGCTTGTCAAACATGCCGACAAAACCCTGCGGCGCAAAGCCGGCCGGTGCCATCAGCCCGTAGCCAATGCGGTCGGCTTCTCTCTCCATATCGCGCGAGAAGTTGAGCTGGTTTTGCACCAACAGCGCCTGCCCGCCGACCATCAACGCCTGCGCCGCCGCCGGGTTTTTGCTCGCCGCCAGCGCGCCCAGCACCATCGCCCCCAGCATCAGCGGCGTATTGCGCCCTTGGTTGCTCATCAAGCGCGCGATGTGGCGCTGCGTGACATGGCTCAGCTCGTGCGCCAGCACCGAGGCCAGCTCGTCGCGGCTGCCGACCACCCCCATCAGCCCCAAATGCACGCCCAAATAACCGCCCGGCAGCGCAAAGGCATTCACCGTGCGGTCGCGCCCCAGCAGCACGGCCCAAGCAAAGCGCTCGTCCAACTCGGGCGAGAGCTCACCGCGCGCGCGCGCCGCCGCCAGCAGCGACTGCCAGAGGTTGTTGACGTACTCGTCAAGCACCGCGTCGTCGATGTAATCCGGATCGCGGTACAGCTCGCGGATGATGCGGTCGCCCAAGCGGCGCTCATCGCCGACGGTCAAATCACCCGCATCGCCCAGCGTCGGCAAGCCCGACTGCGCGCCAGCCGGTGTGCCCGACAGCGATAAAACTACTAAAATAATAGCTGCTAGCGCCCGTATCCATTGGGCTAGAGGCTGATTTGACTTAAAAAATAGCATAGAGGGTATCCCTGAGCGAAAGCAGCATCCAGAAGCGAAAAGCATCGCCGTATGATGCCCCGTCACCCCGAATGTTTCCCACCGCAGCGCGCGCTGACCTCCAAACTAAAGACTCTGCCCCATGTCCGCACTCACCCACTTTGACGCCCACGGCCAAGCCCACATGGTGGACGTTGCCGCCAAGCCCGCTACCCACCGCATCGCCGTCGCTGGCGGGTGCATCGAGATGCTGCCCGCCACGCTGGCCCTGATCGAAGCGGGCAACGCCAAAAAAGGCGACGTGCTGGGCATTGCCCGCATCGCCGGCATCCAAGGCGCCAAAAAAACCAGCGACCTGATCCCGCTGTGCCACCCGCTGGCGCTGACCCGCGTTGCTATCGAATTCGAAGCTGCTAGCGCACACCAGCCGGGCGCTTGCGGCATATATTGCACTGCAACCGTCGAAACCATAGGCCAAACCGGCGTCGAGATGGAAGCCCTCACGGCAGTGCAAGTGGCGCTGCTGACGATTTACGACATGTGCAAAGCCGCCGACCGGGGCATGTCCATCCACGGCGTGCGCGTGCTGGAAAAGCACGGCGGTAAATCAGGCAGTTTTGTGGTGCCCAGCCATGCTCCAAACCCCGCACGAACCTGACGCCCCTGACCTCTCCAGCGCGCAGCGCAAATACACGCAGCTGATCACGCTGTGCGGCGCTGCGGTGATTGGGCTGGCAGTGGCCTTTGGTGCGCTCAGCTTGTCGCGCTTTCACGCGGCCGAGGTGGCTTGGGAAGAGCACAACGCCCGCGCCACGGCCATTGGCGAAGCGCAAACCGAAATTAACCGCCACATCGGCTACGGCGGCTTCATCCACAACGTCAAAAACTTGGTGCTGCGCCGCGACCCAATGCGCTACCAAGCCCGCATCGAGAGCGACATCGTCAACTTTCGGGCGCAGTTTGACCGGCTCGACCACCTGCTGCGCGAGCCCGGTGACAAGGCCGCGCTGAACCAAGTGCGCACCACCTTTGAGGACTACGCCAGCAAATACCGGCTGGTGGCACCGATGGTGGCCGCCGGTGCATCGTCGGCCGAGATTGATGCGATGGTGCAGGCCGATGACAGCGTCGCGCTCAAGGCCTTGGACCTGCTCAATAGCCGCGCCGTGGCGCGCGCGCAAGCAACGCTGCACACCGCCAAAGCCATCCACGCCGAGGCGACGCGGTTTTCGCGCATCGGCGGCGCGCTGGTAGTGTTGGCGATGGTGGTGGCCACTTGGGCGCTGCTGCGCTTTTTGAACCGCTTGGTCGCCGCCAACGCCACCATCCGCCACACCCGCGAGCAGCTGGACTTGCTACTCGATACCGCGCCAGACGCAATGCTGTCGGTAGCGCCCGATGGCCGCATCGTGCGCGCCAACCAGATGGCCGAGCAGTTTTTTGGCTACCGCAATGACGAGTTGCTGGGCATGGTGGTCGAGCAGTTGATTCCGCTGGACTACCGCGAAGTCCACCAAGCCCAGCGCAGCCAATACTTTCAGCAAATCAACCGCCCGCGCAACCGCGCAATGAACGAGCGGGCGGCGCTGACTGCCCTCAAGCGCGACGGCAGCCAAGCGCTGGTCGAGATCAGCCTGTCGCACAGCGGCGAGGCGGGCGCGCGCCTGGCCACCGTCACCCTGCGCGACGTGACCGAGCGCGAGCAAACCCGCCAAGCGCTGATTGCCGCCAAGCAGCAGGCCGAGCTGGCACTGGCGCAGCAGCAGCAAATGCAAAACGCGCTGGTGCAGGTAGAAAAGCTCGCGGCCTTGGGCGGCTTGGTGGCCGGCGTGGCGCACGAGGTCAACACACCGATTGGCGTGCTGCTGTCAGCTGCCACCCATCTCAGCGCGGAAACCCAAAAAACCCACCGCGCCTACCAAGCCGGCGAGCTGAGCGAGGAGGGCTTGAGCGACTACTTCGCCACCGCCGCGCAAGCGACGCAGCTGATGGCGCTCAACAGCCAGCGCGCCGCTGACCTGATTCAAAGCTTTAAACAAGTCGCGGTCGATCAAACCGGCGGCGAGCGGCGCGTTTTTGGCGTTGCCAGCTACATCGACGAAGTGCTGCTCAGCCTGCGCCCGCACCTGAAAAAATCCCCCATCCAAATCCACGTCGACTGCCCGCCCGAGCTGACGATGGACAGCCTGCCGGGCGCGTTTTCGCAGGTGCTGACCAACCTGCTGATGAACGCACTGACCCACGCTTTCAAGCCCGAGCAGTCCGGCCACATCATCATTGCCGTCGCCGAAGAAGGCAGCCAAATTTGCCTGACCTTCAGCGACGACGGCCAAGGCATTGCGCCCGAGCTGCACGCGCGCGTATTTGAGCCGTTCTTTACCACCCGGCGCGCCAGTGGCGGCAGCGGCTTGGGGCTGCACATCGTGCACAGCATCGTCACCCAGTCACTCAAAGGCACACTGGCGTTTGACAGCCAAGTGGGAGAAGGCACTATTTTTACCCTGCACCTGCCGCGCAGCCTGTCGGACGTGCCACCATTGACCAAGCC
>JAGNUJ010000011.1:6521-21948 GCA_017987055.1 Giesbergeria sp. | reverse complement strand
ATTGCGACTCGCCCAAAGCCAATTCACTGCGAATACTGGGAGAAGTCACCGGCGCTGCGCTCAAGATGGCCAAGGCTTGCTTGAACTCGACGGCATCAGAAATCATCTGATCGGCCATCTTCGGCGTGCTCAAACCGGCCGCCACTAAGCTGTAATTTTTAGCCATGCGCTGCGACAACATGCGCTGGCGTCCAGCCATATTGACCAAGCGGGCGGTGTTGGTTTTAGACAATTTTTCTAATGACTGGGTGGCGGTATCGGCGCTGAGCAGCATCTTGTCTGCTTGCAGCGCCACAGCGGCCACCGACTCTTTGCTGGGCGGCAGCACCAGCAGCGCCTCTAACCCTTGCGCCAACGCTTGCACCTGCAGCAGCTGCGCCGACAACTCCGGTGACCACTGGGTCTGCGCCAAATCAGCAAAACCCGAGTGAACCAGTTTGCGCGCGCTGGCCAACACAGCACGCGACTGCTCGGGCAGCACGTTCAGATGGATTTGGCAATATGCCTTGGCAATGCGCTGCGACAGCGCCCGAAAGCGCGCCGTGCGGTTGATGGCGGTAGACAGTGCCAAAGGCTGGGCGCGGGCCGCGTGCAAAGTAGGTGCCAAACAAGCTGCAGCAGCCACCTGCAGCCAAGTGCGACGCAGAAGAGGGCGATCAAAAAAGCAAGCTGGGGTTTTCATGAATTAACGGAATAATTGTTATAGGTTAACAAGCAACGGTCAATTTTGGTCTAAACACTGTCACACACACACTGATACATATCAACAAGGCTGAGTCTGATGCAAAGACGCACCCTTTAAGCCCCTACGGTGTGAGTAGCGCAAAATTGCAGCATGGTTGAACGTGTTATTCCTATCGTGCCGCAACGCGGCGCACAACTGCGCACCCCTGCTGTGCCGACGCTGACAGCGCCCACAGGTCTGCTGCAAGACAGCCGAGGCCGCCCGCTGCGCGATTTGCGCATCAGCGTCACCGACCGCTGCAATTTTCGCTGCAATTACTGCATGCCCAAAGAGGTGTTCGACAAAGACCACGTCTATTTGCCGCACCACGCACTGCTCAGTTTTGAAGAAATTACCCGTTTAGCGCGCCTGTTTATGGCGCACGGCGTGCGCAAAATTCGCCTCACTGGCGGCGAGCCGTTGCTGCGCAAAAACCTCGAAAAGCTGATTGAGCAACTGGCGCAGCTGCGCACTGTTGATGGCACTGCCCCCGACATCACGCTGACCACCAACGGCTCGCTCTTGGCGCGTAAAGCCCGGGCGCTGAAAGACGCCGGGCTGAACCGCGTCACCGTCAGCTTGGATGGGCTGGACGATGCGGTGTTTCGGCGCATGAACGATGTCGATTTTCCGGTGAGCCAAGTGCTGGCTGGCATCGAAGCGGCGCAGGCGGCGGGGCTGACTGGCATCAAAGTCAACATGGTGGTCAAACGCGGCACCAACGACCACGAAATCGTGCCGATGGCGCGGCACTTTCGCGGCAGCGGCGCGACGCTGCGCTTTATTGAATTTATGGACGTCGGCGCCACCAACGGCTGGCGCATGGACGAAGTGCTGCCGTCCGCCGAACTGCTGGCGCGCCTGCAAGCGCAGTTGCCGCTGGTGCCGCTGGAGCCCAGCGCCCCCGGCGAAACCGCCCAGCGCTGGGGCTGGACGGGCAGCAACGGCCTGCACGACCCCCTGCTGGGCGAGATTGGCCTGATCAGCAGCGTCACCCAAGCCTTTTGCGGCGACTGCAACCGCGCCCGCCTGTCCACTGAGGGGCAATTGTTTTTGTGCCTGTTCGCCGGCCAAGGCTACGACCTGCGCAGCCTGCTGCGCGGCCAAAGTGACGGTATTGCGGCTGACGACGCCAGCATCGCCAGCGCCATCGCCGCCATTTGGCACGGGCGCAGCGACCGCTACTCGCAGCTGCGCAGCAGCTTGAGCGGCGACGCCGGCTCCGGCCAGCGCCGCGTCGAGATGAGCTACATCGGCGGCTGAACGCGCTCCACAATCGGCAGATGATTGACACACAAGACATCACCGGTTTGGTGCTGGCCGGCGGTCGCGCCACGCGCATGGGCGGCATCGACAAAGGCCTGCAGCCCTTTCGCGGTCGGCCACTGGCCCAACACGCGCTGGCTCGGCTGCAGCCGCAAGTGGGCACCCTGATGCTCAACGCCAACCGCAACTTGGCGCAGTACGCCGCCTTGGGCGCGCCCTATAACGCACCGGTTTGGCCCGATGGACTGGCCGATTACGCCGGGCCGCTGGCCGGATTTTTGAGCGGACTAGAGCACTGCCCCACGCCGTGGCTGCTGACTGTGCCGTGCGATACGCCGCTGTTTCCACACGACTTGGCCGCGCGCTTGGCCGCCGTAGCCGCGCGCGAAGGCAGCGACATCGCCATCGCCGCCGCACCAGAAACCAACGACATGGGGCACATCCGCCTGCGCCCGCAGCCGGTGTTCAGCCTGATGCACGTCCGCTTGCTGCCTAGCTTGCTGCGCTTTACGGCGGACGGGGGTCGCAAAATCCAAGCGTGGGCATTGGCACAGCGCTGCAGTAGCGTCGGGTTTGACCAGCCCGGCGACGATGCACGCGCCTTCTTCAACACCAACACGCTGGCAGAACTGCAGCACTTGGAGCAATCGGCATGACACCCACACACACCACATCTTTGGCCGAACTGGCCGCCGCCCTGCCCTGCAACCCCGACAACCTGCGCGCCGACCAAGTCAGCGCGTTGCTGGCGCAGTTCGTCCAGCCGCTGACCGAATGCGAAAACGTCGGCATTTTTGAGGCGCTAGGGCGGGTGCTGGCGCGTGATGTGGTCTCGCCTTTGAACGTGCCGCCGCACGACAACTCGGCAATGGACGGCTACGCTTTTGCTGGCAGTGCGCTGGTGGCGGGCGAGGCGCTGACCCTGCGCGTCGTCGGCACGCTGCTGGCCGGCGCCACTTGGAGTGCGCCCCTCAAGGCGGGCGAGTGCCTCAAAATCATGACCGGCGCGGCCATGCCCGCTGGCCTAGACACCGTGGTGCCGCAAGAGTTGACGCGCGCTGAGACACCAGACCACATCACCATCGCCGCCAACACGCTGCGCGCTGGTGACAACTGCCGCAAAACCGGCGAAGACTTGCTGCAAGGCAGCGTGGCTTTGCAGCAAGGCGCGCTGCTGACACCCGCCGCGCTGGGCTTGCTGGCCAGCTTGGGACTGGCGCAAGTGGCGGTGCTGCGGCGGCTGCGGGTGGCGTATTTTTCCACCGGTAACGAAATTTTGAGCCTGGGCGAGCCACCGCGCCCCGGGGCGGTGTACGACAGCAACCGCTACACGCTGTTTGGCCTGCTGAGCCGCTTGGGCGCGCAAGTCATCGATTTAGGCGTGGTGCCCGATGAGCCGGCGCAACTGCACGCCGCGCTGGTGCAAGCGGCTGCGCAAGCCGACGCCATCCTCACCAGCGGCGGCGCCAGCGCCGGCGAGGCCGATCACCTGCGCAGCACGCTTGCGCCACTGGGCGACGCCGCCTTTTGGCGCATCGCCATGCGCCCGGGCCGCCCGCTGGCCGTGGGGCGCATTCGGCACGACAAAATAAGCATCAAAACAGCCTCTAGCGCTTTAGATATAAGCGCTAGTAGCTATCAAAACAATAGTTTTTTAAGTACTGACCACACGCTGCTGTTTGGCCTGCCGGGCAACCCGGTGGCGGCGATGGTCAGCTTTTTGGCGTTTGTGCGCCCAGCGCTCTTGCGCCTGATGGGCAGCACGCAAGCGCCCGCGCCGCTGCTGCGCGCCACCAGCACCGAGCGGCTGCACAAAAAACCCGGCCGCACTGAATACCAACGCGCTTGGGTCAGCACTGCGGCCGATGGCACGCTGCAAGTGCGCACCACCGGCCACCAAGGCTCGGGCGTGCTCAGCTCGATGGTGCAGGCCAACGGGCTGATCGTCTTGGCGCATGAACAAGGCGACGTGGCGGCGGGCGACGCGGTCAGCGTGATGCTGCTAGAAGGCTGACCCCGCTGACGATAAGCAAAAAAAATACGCCAGCGCTACGAAAACGTAGCTGCTGGCGTAGGTGCTGAGCTTTGAGCGGTTTAGCGCTTACTCGCCACGGTGCTCGTACTCATCACGCCACCAGTAGGGCTTCAGGTCGAACGGCCAAGTCCAGCCTTTTTGCATCCGCAGGCCTTCGCTGGCAGCAGGGTACGCTGGCGCTTCGGTAGCGGCTTGGCCGGTGGCGGCCTGCCATGCGGCATAAGCTACGGCAAACAGACGGTGTGCCTCTTCGCGCACTTCGGCGACGTTTTCAGCCTTCATCTCGATGACATCGCCCAACTGGTACTTCTCGGGGTCGCTGTGCAGCAACTCGGCCATAGCCAGCATGTCGTCAGCAGCGCACCACTGCACAAACTCGCTCGAGGGTGCGGCGTATCCGTCTTTCAAAAAATCGGCCATTCTTTTTTCCTATGGGTTTTGTGAATGGACACCATCGTAGCGCTGATTAGCGGCTGCAATGGCCACAATTGACCGGTTAATCCGACCCAAAAAAACGCAGCACAGCATTTTTATACCGCTGGCGGCGTACCCTCGGCATTGGAGACCACAGCATCGATTTGGATCAGCGCGTCTTTGGCCAAGGCCGATACGCCAATGGTGCGGCGCGCCGGAATACCACCGGGGAAGAAGCTGGTGTAAACCGCATCCACCGCTGGCATATCGGCAATATTTTTAATCGTGATATTAATTTTGACTACATCGCCCATGACGTGGCCTATGGCTTCCAAAATTGCTTGAATATTCTTTAAGCATTGGGCTGTTTGCTCCTTGACACCACCAGCAACAATTTCTCCCGTTTTCACATCCAGCGGCAATTGTGCAGCAATATGGTTGTAATGGGAAAACGCCACGGTTTGTGAAAAATCGCCTTTGGGCGCGTTATCAGTGTTGTTAGCTTTAATAACAATAAAACGCGCATCTTCCACCGGCTGCGGCGGCGTACCATCGCCGTGCGACACCACCGCTTCAACTTGCACCAGCGCATTCAGCGGCAAACCATCCACAACAACGCAGGTCAATGCGGGCATATAACCGGAGAAGTTGCTTTGGTAAACTTCTTTAGCTGCCTCAATATCTGCAAGGCTCTTGGCAAACAGCGTGATACGCACTACATCGTGCATTACGTGGCCAATGCTTTGCAAAATGGTATCAATATTATGAAAACACTGCGCTGCCTGCTCTTTGACACCGCCAGCGACAATGGCACCAGTTTTTACGTCCAATGGCAATTGCGCCGAGAGATTGTTGTAATGCGAAAAAGCCACGGTTTGCGTAGACAGCGCGCTTTGTGGCGCATTTTCAGTATTTCGGGCCACTTTGACCAAATCGCCGGCCTGTGGCGCATTGGGAATGGTGCCTTCACCGTGCGACACCAGCGCTTCAATTTGCACCAAAGCGCCCAATGGCAAATCGGCCACCGCTACGCTGGTACGCGTGGGCAAATAGTTGCAAAAAAAGGTCTTATACACCGCATCTACAGCTTCTAAATCGCCGATACTCTTGACAAATACAGTAATGCGCACTACATCGTCCATGGCGTGATGCATGCTGTGCAAAATCGCTTGAATATTGCTAAAACACTGTGCCGCTTGCGCTGCAATACCACCGGCAACGATGGCACCGGTGCGAGGATCGAGCGGCAGTTGTGCCGATATATTGTTGTAATGAGAGAAGGCAACGCTGTGCGAATAAGGCCCTATGCTTTGTGGCGCGTCAGTGGTATTGGTGGCAGCTATGGCGTTGTAATGGCTCATGGTTTATTTTGTCTCCGGGATTTTTTAGAAATTTTAGCTCTGGCGAGCGCACCGAGTGTAACGCTGCCACCCCCAACAAAGATATCAAGCCGTCTCAATCACTGGCGTTTGATACGCCAGCCAGCACAAACTACTGGTAAACACTGACATAAAAATGCAAAATGCCACAATAGCCCATGACAATCCAGTGTAGTCAGACAACCAACCCACCGCCAAAATAGGTGCTATGGTGCCGATATAACCGACGATCAAATACGTCGATAACAGCCCAGAGCGCGTGGCCGGCGTGGCCACTTTATTGACGATGGCAATGCCAGCCAAATTCATCAAACCGTGTCCAGCAGCGGTGGTCAGCAGGCTCAAAATAAACAGCACCGGCCAATTGCTCAATGTGGTCGCCATCAGCCACACATTGCCCAGCGCCAGCAAGCCCAAACCCCACAGCACACAGGTTTTGGTGTGCAGCGGCCGCGCCAACCACTGCACGCCGGCTGATAAAAACAAAATCACCGCAATCGACATGCCACTGACTGCCGGGCCGTGCCACGGCAGCATTTGCCCCATAAAGCTCGGTGCCAGCGAGGCGTACAGGCCAAAAATGCCAAAGGTGCAAAACGCGCCAAAGCAAGCGATAAAAAATGGCCGCCGTAAGAGTGGCATCGGCAGCGTCAGGCGCGGCAGCCACGCCCTCAGCGGCAGTGGCGCGGCGGCGGGCGCACAAGCTACCTGCACCTGAAACAACGCATACACCGCCAGCGCGCCCAGCCCCAAGCTAGGTAAATAGGCGCTGACCAGCGGATGCGGCAACCACTGCGCCAGCAAGCCCCCCAGCAGCGGCCCCGAGCCAAAACCCAGCGACATGGCAAAGCTGGTCATGGCTGAGGCGTGCAACACGTTGCTGCTGCGGCTCAACTGCGTCAGCCCGACCGAAGCCGAGGTGGTGATCATTCCTGAGGCCACGCCAATCAACACCCGGCTGACGACAAACGACAGCACGTTCCACGCCAGCGCCGACAGCAGCACGCCGACCGTCACCAGCATCAGCCCACTGCGCAACACCGGCAAAAAACCAAAGCGATCGCTCAAGCGCCCCAGCAGCAGCAAACTGGCCAAAGCGCCTAGCATGTAAGCTACATAAATGCCGGTAATATGGCTCGGCAACAGCCCCCAATGCGCTTGGTACAGCGGGTACAGCGGACTGGCCAACGCCGTGCCCATGACGCCAACGCACATCGCAAAACACACCCAAGCAAACGGCGGCCAGTGGCGTTGCATACAAAAAATCCCAAAGAAAAAAGGCCGTAGGTACGGCCTTGCGTTAACTATAAAAAACAGTGCTATTTAAATAAGAGCTTCTAGCGCACGCATTTAAACAGTTTCAGCATTAAAAGACCATGAACCACTTTAAATACGTGCGCTAGCAGCTATGCTTTTTAATTGCGCTGCAGCGCCATCTCAACACCGCGATTGGCCAAATCATCGGCGCGCTCGTTGCCAGGCTCGCCCGAGTGGCCTTTGACCCAGCGCCACTCAATGCGGTGGCCGCCGCTCTCGACCAGCGCATCGAGGCGCTGCCACAGCTCGACGTTTTTGACTGGCTGCTTGGCCGCCGTGCGCCAGCCGCGCGCTTTCCAGCCGTGAATCCATTCGGTGATACCTTTGCGCACGTATTGGCTATCGAGGTACAGCGTGACGGCGCAGGGGCGCTTGAGCGCAGCCAGCGCTTCGATGACGGCCAGCAGCTCCATGCGGTTGTTGGTGGTGCCGAGTTCGCCGCCATACAGCTCTTTTTCGACCGCGCCCGAGCGCAGCACCACGCCCCAGCCACCCGGGCCGGGATTGCCTTTGCAGGCACCGTCGGTATAAATCACAACTTCGTTCACAGGTTCACTCGCATGGCTCAATTCAATCAAATGTCGGGGTTGGAGGGATGAAAACCAGCCACCGCCGTGGCAGCGCGCTCAGGTGCTGTCGCCTTGCTCCAAGCCGGTTTGAGCAGATGCAACCCCCGCACCCGCTTGACGGCGACGACAAAATAAGCGGCTCCGAGTATCGGCCAAAAGCGCTCGCCCGCGCCGTCGAGCCACGCCCAGCGCTGCAACCAAGCCGCGCTGCGCACGGCGGGGCGGTAGCAACCAAAACGCAGCTCCTCGAGCTCAAAGCTGAGTAATTGAAGCCAATCGCGCAGGCGCCACGGCGCAATCAATTGCACCCCCTCGGGCCAGTGCAGAGCGCCAGCGCCGACGCGCTGCTGCAAGCGCGCCCATTGCTGCTGCAGCCCCCATAGACTGGCCGGGTGTAAGCCACTGATGACCAAGCGCCCTTCGGGCACCAGCACGCGAGCGGCTTCGCGCAGAGCGGTGTGCGGGTCGTGGCTCCATTCCAGCGTGTGCGGCAGCAGCAATAAATCGAGGCTGTCGTCAGGAAACGGCAAGGCAACTGCGTGCGCCAGCAGGCTGGCCGACCACGGCGCAGGGTTTTCTAGGGGGGTAGCGTGGTCAGCACCCAACGCTAACCAACGATACGGCATACGGTTGGCACGCAAGCCCGGTAACATTGGCATCCCGAGTTGAAGGCTGTAGTAGCCAAAAACATCGGCTACGGCTTCGTCAAAACGCGCCTGCTCCCACTCCAAAAGGTAACGACCGGGCGGAGAATCGAACCAATGGTGCAAACCTGTCTTATGAGTGCTCATGAATCTGCTGCCACTGCCTGCCTTTTCTGACAACTACGTATGGATGCTGTACGACGACAACGCGGCCATCGTGGTCGATCCGGGCGCTGCAGAGCCGGTGTTAGAGGCGCTGCAGCAACTGGGCGTAACCCTCAAAGCAATTCTAGTCACGCACCACCACGGCGACCACATCGGCGCTGTCGAGACGCTGCGCAAGCGCCGCGGTCCGGTGGTCTATGGGCCAGCGCGCGAGGCCATTCCCGAGCCGTTTGTGCCAGTGCAGCAGGGCACCATCGTGCAAGTGCCCACGATGGGTCTGTCGCTGCGCGTGATCGACATTCCCGGCCACACCGCCGGCCATGTGGCTTATTACTGCACGCCCGCTGACCAAGCGCCGCTGCTGTTTTGCGGCGACACGCTGTTTTCGGGTGGCTGCGGGCGGGTGTTTGAAGGCACGCCGGCGCAAATGTGGACCTCGCTGCAAACGCTGGCCGCGCTGCCACCCGAGACGCGCGTTTGCTGCGCCCACGAATACACGCTGTCGAACTTGAAATTTGCCTGCGCCGTGGAACCACAGAACGCGGTGCTACTCCACCACCGGGCCGTGTGCGAGGATTTACGCGCCCAGCAGCAACCCACACTGCCATCGACGGTGGCGCTGGAGCGGCAAATCAACCCGTTTTTGCGCACCAGCGTCCCCGCTGTCATTGAGGCCGCACGCAGTTTCGATCCTTCCATCGACCCGACCGACGCTGTTGCCGTTTTTGCGGCATTGCGCGAATGGAAAAACAACTTCTGACCCCGACCCATCTCCGATGAAACTTTTAAACATTGCCTGCCTGAGCGGCATGCTGTGGCTCACCGGCTGTGCCACCAACAGCACCGCCCCCAGTGCCAGTGCCGACAGCACCTCCTCCCTGTCTTTCAACTACGCCCTGCCCGACTCGCACACCGCCGACATTCCGCAAGGCGCCCTGCGCCCGATCACGGCGGCGCGCGCCTCTAGCGGGCAAGTCGCCTCGCTGTCGCCACCGGCCGACCTGTGGGAGCGCATTCGCCGCGGTTTTGCCATGCCCGACTTGGAGCAAGACTTGGTGCAAGAGCGCGAGCAGTGGTACGCCACGCGCCCGGACTACATCCAGCGCATGACCGAGC
Source organism: Giesbergeria sp. (assembly GCA_017987055.1). Lineage (GTDB taxonomy): Bacteria > Pseudomonadota > Gammaproteobacteria > Burkholderiales > Burkholderiaceae_C > Simplicispira. The sequence goes on along the minus strand of JAGNUJ010000011.1, from coordinate 12,319 downwards.
GCTCGAGCAAATACCTGTTCCACATCGTCGAAGAGCTGGAGCGGCGCAACATGCCAACCGAATTGGCGCTGCTGCCCTACATCGAAAGCGCCTTCAACCCGCAAGCGGTCTCTAGCGCCAAAGCCGCTGGCATGTGGCAATTTATGCCAGCGACGGGCAACTACTTCGACCTAAAGCAAAACGCTTTTCGCGATGACCGCCGCGACGTGCTGGCCTCGACCCGCGCGGCGCTGGACTATCTGCAAAAGCTGCACCGCATGTTTGGTGACTGGCACTTGGCGCTGGCGGCCTACAACTGGGGCGAAGGCAGCGTTAGCCGCGCCATTGCCCGCAACCAGAAAGCGGGGCTGGGCATCAGCTACACCGAGCTGAATATGCCGGCCGAGACGCGCCTGTACGTGCCCAAGCTGCAAGCGGTCAAAAACATCATCTCCTCGCCCGAGAGCTTTCGCGCGGAGCTGCCGCTGATTGAAAACCACCCGTACTTCCAAACGGTAGACATCGACCGCGATATCGACGTCACGCTGGCCGCCAAACTGGCCGACGTGAAAGAGGCCGACTTCAAAGCGCTCAACCCGTCGCTGCACAAGCCGGTGATTTTGGCCGCCGGCACACCGCAAATTTTGCTGCCGTGGGACAACGCCAAGGTGTTTGAGCGCAACCTGCAAGCGCACAAAGAAAACCAATACGCCAGCTGGACGGTGTGGACCCTGCCCAGCACCATGAGCGTGTCTGAAGTGGCCCAGCGCGTCGGCATGGACGAGAACGACCTGCGCAGCGTCAACAACATTCCGCCGCGCATGTTGATCAAGGGTGGTTCGGCGCTGATCGTGCCGCGCTCGACCACTACGCGCGAAGACGTGACTGAGCAAGTGGCCGATAACGGCCAGCTCTCGCTGACGCCTGAAATCATCACCCGCCGCACCACCGTGCGCGCCGGCAAGCGCGACAGCGTCGCCAGCATGGCCAAGCGCTACCGCTTGAGCGCCACCAGCGTGGCCGGCTGGAACGACACCAAAACCGGCGCAGCGTTTAAGAAAGGCCAAACTGTCGTGCTGTACCTGCCGCTGCAAGTCAAAACTGGCGCTGTCAGCGGGCGCGTGCGCCAAGCCAAAGATTCAGACAACGATAACAACCCGCGCAGCAGCAAAGCTGCTAAGTCTGGCAAATCGGGCAAGGCCCAAGTGGCGGACAAAAAATCAGCATCTAAGGTGCAAAAAGTCGCCCGCGCTTCGGGGCGCAGCAGCAAACCAGCGCCCCGTGGCGGTACAGCCAAAAAGGTCGCTAAGCGCTGAATTTAAGCTTGGATTTCTGCGCAAACTCCGTCGTAAAACTGCTTTGTGCATCCACCCGACTGGTGCCCCGCTGCGGATCTGCCAGCAGCAGCGCACGCCAAGCCGTCGCTGGGCCGTTGTTGGGCATCAGGCCATCGGGCGACAACGTCTCGCGCGCCCGGGCAAACGCTGCTAAATAAACGCTGCGCGCTTGACCCCAGCTATTGGTCGGCAAGGCCTTGACCAAATCGCTCGGGCCAGCCGTTTGCAACCACTTGAGCGCGTGAACCACCGCATCGGTCAGCGCCTGCGCCTGCGCCTCGCGCCGCTGCAAAAAAGCCATCGGTGCCACCAAGCAACCGCCCGGCACAATGCCACCAAACAACGCTTGCGAGCCGCTCAAGGTGCGTGCATCAGCCACAATCCGCACCACGCTCTGCTGCTCTAGCTGCGTCATCAACGGATCGCCCTGGCACAGCGCCTGCACGCGACCAGCGCGCAAAGCGTCCGCCGCCTGCACGCCTTCACCCACCACCACAAACGTCACCTCACTGGATGCCAAACCTGCCTGCGCCAGCACCAAACAGGCCACGGTGTGCGCCTGCGTGCCCAGCGCACAGACACCAACCCGCAGCCCGCGCAAATCGGCTAAATGCTGGTAATGCGGCACCGCGCCAGAAGCCACGCCCAACGCCACTTGCGCCGCGCGGCCTTGAACGACAAAACAGCGCTCAGCGCCGGTGCCCATCTGGGGGTAGCGCAGCAGCTGCTCAAAATCGATAGCGCAAACATCGGCCGCGCCTTCGCGCATGGCCTGCAGCGCCAGCAGGTCGTTGGCGTAAGGCTGCAGAGTCACTTGCAGCCCTTCGAGAGCAAAGAAATTGAGCTGCTCGGCAATGGTCAGCGGCAGGTGGCGCAAAGCCAGCACCGCACGCGCACCAACGGCTAGCGTGATACGTGCAGGCGGTTTGGTTGGCCAAGCCGCCCACATGCCGGGCGCAGTCAGCGCGCCCAACGCGCCCAAAGTCATCAGCGCGCGGCGACGGGTAAAAGTAGGAGGTAACAAAGGGAAAAGAAAAAATGATGCAGTGCAACAATCTTGCCGCAGCTTGCGCTACATCACACTTGGTGCATTCCCTGAGGTGCTTCTACGTAACCCAAATGGAGGTGTTGTTTTTTTACAAAGTCATCAGCCATTCAACGAAAGCCGATGAAGAAAATCGCCATGTTAATCAGCAACGCCAGGCCCCACACCACACTGCGCGCCACGGCCCGGTCGGCGACATACAAAGCAATATAGGCCACGCGCAGCGCGATAAAGGCAGCCGCCAGCACATCCAGCAGCGCCTGCGGTGCCGCCAGTTGGTGGGCAATGATGACGGCGCCAATGAAAAACGGCAGCGCCTCAAAGCTGTTGGCCTGCGCGGCGTTGGCGCGGGCGCTGGCCTGGCCTTGGCGCGCCATCCACGCTCGCGGGTTGTGGTTGTCATAGCCGCCGTCTTGGGGCGACTTGCCCATGCCGTGGCGCTTGGCCAGTCCAGCGCAAACGATGGGCAGCAGCACCGCCACCAAAATGCAGCCATAAGCGATAGTGAAATGGGCCATGTCGCTCAACCCTTGGTTAATGGTGTTTTAGACCTCTAGCCCAATAAACACGTGCGCTAGCAGCTATCAAATTGAAAGATTTTGAGCGCTTAACGTCTATCGGCCAGCGCGTGGGCAATGGTGCCCAAATCGACGTATTCCAGCTCACTGCCCACCGGCACGCCACGCGCTAAGCGGGTGACGCGCAGGCCACGGCTTTTGAGCGCTTCGCTGACGATGTGGGCGGTGGTTTCGCCCTCGGCGGTGAAGTTGGTGGCCAAGATGACTTCTTGCACCACGCCGTCGCTGGCGCGTTCTAGCAATTTTTTCAGGCCGATGTCGTGTACGCCCACACCGTCGAGCGGGCTGATGCGCCCCATCAACACGAAATACAGGCCGTCAAACGCGCTGGTGCGTTCCAGTGCCGATTGGTCGGCCGGGGTTTCGAGCACGCACAGGCGCGTCGCATCGCGCTCGGGGTCAAGGCAGACGGCGCAGACCGTGCCTTCGGTAAAGGTGTGGCAGCGCGTGCAGTGCTGCATGGTGCTGACCGCGTGCGCCAGCGCCTGCGACAGCACCAGCGCGCCTTCGCGGTCGCGCTGCAACAAGTGAAACGCCATGCGCGCGGCAGACTTCACCCCCACGCCCGGCAGGCGTTTGAGCGCCTGAATCAGCGCATCGAGTGAGTCGGTGCTTTGCATGGCAGAAAAATCAGAACGGAAACTTCATGCCGCCGGGCAGCCCGGGCATGCCGGCGGTGATCTTGCCCATCTTGTCGGACGAGGTTTCTTCGGCCTTGCGCACCGCCGCGTTAAAGGCAGCGGCGACCAAGTCTTCCAGCATGTCTTTGTCTTCGGCCAGCAAGCTGGGGTCGATGGTGACGCGCTTGACGTCGTGTTTGCAGGTCATCAGCACTTTGACGAGGCCTGCGCCGGATTCGCCTTCGACCTCGATAGTGGCGAGTTCGTCTTGGGCTTTTTTCAGGTTGTCCTGCATGGCTTGGGCTTGCTTCATCAGGCCAGAGAGTTGTCCTTTATTGAACATGGGTTACCTTTCGTGTGGGAGAAGAAAAAACAAAAATTCGAGAAATGAAACACCCGTCTGGCGAACTCAGCGCGGTGCCAGGGCAATGCTGCCGGGGACGATTTTGGCGTCATACGCCTGCATCAGCGCCTGCACAAACGGGTTGCTGACCACCGTCTCGTACGCCAAGCGCTGGCGCTCTTTGTCCAGCGCCGCATTGCGCCGCGCCGGGCTGTCAGAGACTTGCCCCACTTCAATTTCAATCTGCGCGGTGTGGCCGGCCACTTCCAGCGCGGCGCGCAGGCGTTCGCGTGCGGTTGGCTGGTTGAGCGATTCGCGCTCGACACGCAGCAGCCAGTGGTCAGCGCGGCGCGCCATCAGTTGCGATTGCAGCGCCAGCTCGCGCACCAGCGCGGTGATGGCGTCGCTGGCGGCCAGCGCTTGCACCACGCTGTGCCACAGATCGCCGTCAGCCGTAGGTGCAGGTGCGGACGGGGCATTATTTGCTACGTTATCAATAGCTGGTAGCGCTTGTATTGATTGGGCTAGAGGCTGATTTGATGTGATTTCTGCTGCCTTGGGCGCTTCTGGCGGGGCAAGCGGCACCACCGGCGCAGCAAGAGGCGGCACGGGAAGCGGCACGGGTGCGGCGACGGCGGGCGCTAGCGGTGCCGGTGCCGGTGCCGGTGCCGGTGCAACAGGTACCACGACCGGCGCTGGCACCATAGGTTCAGCCGGTTTCAGTGTTTTTTTTTCAGCCGGTGGAGCGAGGGCGGCTGTGCCTTCGGGCTTGAACGCCAGCAGGCGCAGCAACACCATCGTCAGGGCGGCATATTCATCGGGTGCCAAGCCCAATTCGCCGCGTCCGTGCAGGCAGATGCTGTAGAGCAACTGGGTTTCGTCCGCTGGCAGCAGCGCGGCCAAGCGCAGCACTTCGGCCGCGTCCGGGTCGCTGGCATCGACGGCGGCGGCGGCGGCGCGCTGGGGCACCGCTTGCAGCACGGCCATGCGCTGCAGCACAGCGCTCATGTCTTCCAAGGTGGATGCACCCGACAAGCCGTTGAGGCGCAGCACATCCACCGTATCGACCAGCGTTTTGCCATCACCCCGCGCCAGCGCGTCAATCAGCTGGAACACATACGAGCGGTCAACGCTGCCCAGCATCAGGCGCACGGCGGCTTCGGCAATGTGGCCGCTGCCAAAGGCAATCGCTTGGTCGGTCAGCGACAACGCATCGCGCATCGAGCCGCGCGCGCCGCGTGCCAGCAGGCGCAGCGCTTGCGCCTCGGCGGGGACGTTTTCTTGCGCCAAGACGTGGGTCAGGTGCTCCAGCACCGTCTCCGGTGCCATTGGGCGCAGATTGAACTGCAAGCAGCGGCTGAGCACCGTGGCCGGCACTTTTTGCGGGTCGGTGGTGGCCAGCACAAATTTCAAATACTCCGGCGGCTCTTCCAGCGTTTTCAGCATGGCGTTAAACGCCGTGTTGGTCAGCATGTGGACTTCGTCGATCATGAAGACCTTAAAGCGCCCCTGCACCGGCTTGTACACCGCTTGCTCGAGCAGGCTTTGCACCTCGTCCACACCCCGGTTGGAGGCGGCGTCGAGCTCGGTGTAATCGACAAACCGCCCGCTGTCGATGTCGCGGCAGGCCTGGCAGACGCCGCACGGCGTGGCGGTGATGCCGCCTTGGCCGTCTGCGCCTTGGCAGTTGAGCGACTTGGCCAAAATACGCGACACCGTGGTTTTGCCCACCCCGCGCGTGCCGGTGAACAGGTAAGCGTGGTGCAGGCGCTGCTGCGTCAGCGCATTGGTCAGCGCTTGGACGACGTGCTCTTGCCCCACCATTTCAGTGAAATTTTGGGGACGGTATTTGCGGGCCAGCACGAGATAAGACATGGGGGGTGATTCTATGTGGCT
>JAGNUJ010000011.1:0-6421 GCA_017987055.1 Giesbergeria sp. | reverse complement strand
GCTGCTGCGTCAGCGCATTGGTCAGCGCTTGGACGACGTGCTCTTGCCCCACCATTTCAGTGAAATTTTGGGGACGGTATTTGCGGGCCAGCACGAGATAAGACATGGGGGGTGATTCTATGTGGCTAACGCCGGCGCAGCGGACGGGCGGCGCGTTCAGCCTCGGTTCAGCTGGCCGCCCTTATCCTGAGCCATTTTCAGGAATTAAAAATGACCACCTCTTCCTACACCGGACGCTTTAGTTCTTCGTCTATCGCCCTGCACTGGCTGATGGCCGTGCTGCTGGTGGCGACGGTCGCCGCCATCGAATTCAAAGACATTTATCCCAAAGGCAGTGCCGGGCGCGAGCTGCTCAAAACGGTGCACTTCATGCTCGGTGCCAGCGTTTTTGTTTTGGTGTGGCTGCGCCTGCTGGCGCGCGCTAGCGGCACCACGCCGCCCATCACGCCCGTCTTGCCAGCATGGCAAGCGTGGTTGAGCCATGCGGTGCAGTGGGCGCTGTATGCGCTGATGGTGGCGCTGCCGGTGCTGGGCTGGCTGATTTTGAGCGCCAACGGCAAGCCCGTCACGCTGCTGGGCGGCCTGCAGATGCCGCTGCTGCCGATGACCCCCAACCGCGAGTCAACGCTGCTCTTCAAAGAAATCCATGAAACCGCCGCCACCGTCGGCTATGGGCTGGTGGCACTGCACAGCGCCGCCGCGTTGGTACACCATTATTTTCAGCGCGACAACACCTTGCTGCGCATGTTGCCCAAGCGGGGCTAAGACCGCCGCACTTCTGCCCGCCCCAGCGCATGGCATACAATGCGCGCTGACGGGCCTCCCCGCATGGTGAAGCGGCCAACCGGGTCAGGTGGGGAACCAAGCAGCCCTAACTGTGGAGCCAGTGCCGGGGGTAAGGCTCGTCAACTAACAACAAATAAAAAAGGGTGTCTCGATTGAGACACCCTTTTTTGTTTCTGGCGCTTTATTGCACTGAATGGTGCCCGCGTTTTTTGGCTTTCTTGGACTTGAGGGCAGCAGGCACCTCTGCTTGCGCCGCCTGCGCCACCGCCGCATCTTTCTTGCCCCGCCCCAATTTCGACTCTTTGCCCTGAATCAGCCGCACGATGTTTTGCTGATGGCGCCACAGCAGCAACGCCGCCATTGCCACGATGGCAGCGGTAATGCTGCGCTCCTCGTACCACAGCGTGCCAGCGGCCATCACATACAACGCTGGTGCAAACACGGCAGCCACCAGCGCCGCCAATGACGAGTAGCGAAACAAAAACGCCACCGCCAGCCACATCGCCGCCGTGGCCAGCCCCAGCCAACCGCTGATGCCCAGCAGCACGCCCAGCGCCGTCGCCACGCCCTTGCCGCCCTCAAAGCGAAAGAACACCGGCCAGACATGGCCAACAAACGCTGCCAGCCCGACCATCGCTTGCGTGCCTTCTTCCAAGCCATACGGCGCGCCAAACCAGCGCACCAGCACCACCGCCAGCCAGCCTTTGGCGGCGTCGAGCAGCAGCGTCAACACCGCAGCAGCCTTATTGCCCGAGCGCAGCACATTGGTAGCACCCGGATTTTTGCTGCCAAAAGTGCGCGGGTCGCTCAAGCCCATCACGCGGCTGACGATGACGGCAAACGACAGCGAGCCGAGCAAATAAGCGGCAAGCACCGCCACAGCGGAATAAACAACAGGCACGAAACACTCTCCCCAAATTTTTATCAGCCGGCCATTCTGCCAGCGGGTTCAGCCCAATCAGCCGGTTTGGCTAATCCTCTAAAGCGCACTGCACCGGCACCGCGCCCAGCAGCTGCACGCAGACCTGCGGGTCGATTTGCACCAAAAAACCACGCCGCCCACCGTTGATGGCGATGCGCGGCAGCGCCAAAATCGTCTCCTCGATGTACACCGGCATATCGCGGCGCGTGCCAAACGGCGAGGTGCCGCCGACCAAATAGCCGCTGTGGCGGTTGGCGACCTCGGGCGTACACGGCTGCACCGACTTGGCACCAATCTGGCGCGCTAGGTTTTTGGTCGACACCGTGCGGTTGCCATGCATCAGCACCAACAGCGGCTTGGCGTCTTGGTCTTGCATCACCAGCGTTTTGACGACGCAAAACGGGTCCAGCCCCAGTACCTGTGCGCTGTGCTGCGCGCCGCCGTGCTCTAGGTATTCATACGGGTGGCCAGTGAAAGCCACGCCGTGCGCCTTGAGCAGCTGCGTCGCCGGGGTTTCGCTGACGTGGGCGGATTTACTGTCTTTTTTTGCCATAGTGGCTCGGCTCAATTTATCAAAAATAATAGCTGCTAGCGCACGTATCTATTGGGCTAGAGGCCGATTGGACTATAAATCAGCCCCTTTGCAACCCGGTTTACAGCGCCGGATTGCCCACTTCCCAGTGCAGCGCATCCACGGCGGCCAGTAACTCAGGGGGCAGCGTGCAATTCCAAGCGTCGAGGTTTTCGTCCAGCTGCGCCAGCGACGTCACGCCAATGATGGTGCTGGCCACTTGCCATTTGCCATAGCAAAACGCCAGCGCCAGCTGCGTCGGTGTCAAACCGTGCTCGCGCGCCAGCTGGTTGTAGCGGCGCGCAGCGGCCAGCGCTTCAGGCCGACCCCAGCGCTGTTGGCGCACCGAGGCGTAGCTGGCCAAGCGCGCGCCGTGCGGCGCAGCATCGCCCTCGATGCCGCTGGCGTCGTATTTGCCCGTCAGCAGGCCAAAACCCAGCGGCGAATACGCCAGCAGCGACACCTTCAGGCGGTGGCAGCTTTCGTCCAGCGCGTTTTCAAAGCTGCGGTTAATCAGGCAATACGGGTTTTGCACCGACACCACGCGCGGCAGGCCGTATTGCTCGGCCAAGCGGACAAATTCGTGTACGCCATACGGGGTTTCATTCGACAGGCCAATCTGGCGCACCTTGCCGGCCTGCACCAAGCTGGCCAGCGCTTCGAGCTGCGCGTGCAGCGGCGTCTGCGACGTCTCGTTTGCTGGGTTGTAGTACTTGATGCCAAAGGCCGGCACATGGCGCTCGGGCCAGTGGATTTGGTACAGGTCGATCACGTCGGTCTGCAAACGGCGCAAGCTGCCCTCGCACGAGGCGACGATGTCGGCCGCCGTCAAACCCGCGCCGCTGCGCAGCCAGGGCATGCCGCGCGAGGGGCCAGCCACTTTGCTGGCCAGCACCACTTTGTGGCGCGCGCCGGGGTGGCTGGCAAACCAGCGGCCAAGAATGGTTTCAGTGGCGCCGCAGGTCTCGGCGCGGGCGGGCACGGCGTACATCTCGGCCGTGTCGATGAAGTTCACGCCGCGCTCCAGCGCGTGCGACAGGATGGCGTGGGCATCGGCCTCCTGAACCTGCTCGCCAAACGTCATGGTGCCTAAGCAAATCGGCGTGACATGTAAGTCACTTTGACCAAGGGCAAGGGTTTTCATCGGGGATGTCATAGGTGTTCACTCCGGCAGCAAAACGCGCCAGTTTACGTGTCCGTCATTGCACTGGTGCTTCAGCAGTGTTGGCGCAACTTCGGAATAATTGCGCGCTATGTACCAAACCACCCGCCCCTTTCGCAGCCAATACCTGCCGCTGCGCACCCTGAACTACCACGTCAGCCGCTGGGATGGCGCTGATGCCACGCCCCATAAGACGGCGCTGGTGCTACTGCACGGCTGGATGGACGTGGGCGCGTCGTTCCAATTCATCGTCGATGCACTGTCTGACGCTTTTGTCGCTGGCCGGCCGATTTGGTCGCCCGACTGGCGCGGCTTTGGCCGCACGCAGCCCGTAGCGCGCACCGACCATTACGTGTTTGCCGACTATCTGGCCGATTTAGACCAACTGCTCGACCACTACGCGCCCGGCCAGCAGGTCGATTTGGTCGGCCACAGCATGGGCGGCAACATTGCCATGCTCTACGCCGGCGCGCGCCCCGAGCGGGTGCGCCGCTTGGTCAATTTAGAAGCCTTTGGCCTGCCCGCCACCCAGCCCGCGCAAGCGCCCGCCCAGTACGCGCAGTGGATGGACGAGCTGAAGAAATTTGAGCGCGGCGAGATGAATCTCAAGCCCTATGACAGCGCGCTCGGCGTGGCGCAGCGGCTGATGAAGACCAACCCGCGCCTGCCACTGGACAAAGCGCTGTGGCTGGCGCAGCACTGGGCCGCGCCCAACGCGCAAGGGCAGTGGGAAATTTTGGGCGACGCGGCGCACAAAATCAGCGGCGCGCAGTTGTTTCGGCTGGATGAAACCTTGGCGCTGTACCGCGCCATCACTGCGCCGACGCTGTCCATCCACGCCCAAGACGACAGCATTGCCCAGTGGTGGCAGGGCAAATACTCGATGGCCGAGCACTACCAGCGCCTGCAAGCCGTGCCCAACTGCCGCATCGCCATCGTCGAAAACGCTGGCCACATGGTCCACCACGACCAGCCGCAGGCCGTGGCAGCGCTGATAGAGGCTTTTCTCACTGAAAATACAGTCAAATAGGCCTCTAGCCCAATAGATACGTGCGGTGATAGCTATTATTTTTGATGCATTTAGAACGGCTGTGCCACCAAATCATGGCCGCGCACGCCCACGATGCGCGCCTTGGTGAACTCGCCGGCCTTCATGGTCTTGCTGATTTTTTCGGGCGGCAGCAGCTGCACGGTGCCGTCAATCTCGGGCGCGTCGGCATAGCTGCGGCCGACGCCGCCTTTGCGTCCCAAGCCCGGCGCTGAATCGACCAGCACCTGCATCGTGGCGCCCACGCGGCGTTGCAGCTTGGCCACTGACACTTCTTCGGCCACCGCCATAAAGCGCGCGCGGCGCTCTTCGCGCTCGGCCAAAGGCAGCATGCCGGGCAGCTCATTCGCCGCAGCGCCGTTGACGTCGCTGTAGGCAAAGCAGCCGGCGCGGTCGATTTCGGCTTCGCGCAAAAAGTCGAGCAGGTGCTGGAATTCTTCTTCCGTTTCGCCCGGAAAACCGGCGATGAAGGTGCTGCGGATGACGATGTCCGGGCAAGCCTCGCGCCAGCGCTGGATGCGCTCGAGGTTTTTCTCGCCGCTGGCGGGGCGCTTCATGCGCTTCAAAACATCGGGGTGGCTGTGCTGGAACGGCACGTCAAGGTAAGGCAGCACCAGCCCCTGCGCCATCAGCGGAATGATCTCGTCCACGCTTGGGTAGGGGTAAACGTAGTGCAGGCGCACCCAAGCGCCATATTGCTTGGCGATTTCGCCCAGCGTTTGCACCAGCTCCAGCAGGCGGGTTTTGACCGGCTTGCCGTCCCAAAAACCCATGCGGTATTTGACATCCACGCCATAGGCCGAGGTGTCTTGGCTGATGACCAGCAGCTCTTTCACGCCGCCCTTAAACAGCGCGTGCGCTTCGCTCAGCACATCGCCAATCGGGCGCGAGACCAAGTCGCCGCGCATCGACGGGATGATGCAAAAGGTGCAGCGGTGGTTGCAGCCTTCGCTGATTTTCAAATAGGCGTAGTGCTTGGGCGTGAGCTTGATGCCAGCGACGCCAAACGCGCCCGGCACCAAGTCGGTAAACGGGTCGTGCGGCTTGGGCAGGTTGCGGTGGACAGCGTCCATCACCTCTTGTGTCGCCTGCGGGCCAGTCACCGTGAGCACGCTGGGGTGCATTTGCTGCACCATGTTGCCGCCGTCTTTGTCAGTGCGCGCGCCAAGGCAGCCGGTGACGATGACTTTGCCGTTCTCGGCCAGTGCCTCGGCAATGGTGTCGAGGCTTTCTTTGACCGCGTCGTCAATAAAGCCGCAGGTGTTGACGATGACCAAGTCAGCGCCGTCAAAGGTTTTGGAGGTTTGGTAGCCCTCGGCGCTGAGCTGCGTCAGGATGAGTTCGGAGTCGGTCAGATTCTTGGGGCAACCCAAGCTGACAAAGCCGATTTTGGGGATTTTGGCCGGGGCGGTAGGAGCGGAGGTGGTGGAAGCGTCAGTCATGGAAATATGGAAATGTTTTCTTAATTTGAATCAACGCTTGAGGCCCATCACGCCCAGCATTTTCTCGGTTTGTTTGTTCATTTGCTCTTGCATTTGCGTGAACAGCGTCTGTGACTGCTCGGCGTAATTGCCCATCAACCCCTGCACCATCGGCGACTGCATACTCATAAATTTCGCCCAAACTTCGGGCGTGATGTGCTGCGATTGATCGGTCAGTTGGGCTTGCATGTCAGAGAACACTTGCACGTTCTTTTCAAGGTAGCTGCCCATAAAGCCCTGCATGGTGTGGCCATAAAAACGAATGATGTTGGCCAGCACGGCTTCGGTAAACATCGGCGCGCCGCCGGCTTCTTCTTCCAACAAAATCTGCAAAAAGATGCTGCGGGTGATGTCTTCGCCGGTTTTGGCATCGCGCACCACCAAGCTTTGGTGGGCCATCACCAACTGCTTGACCTCGGCCAGCGTGATGTAGGTGGAGGTGTCGGTGTCG
>JAGNUJ010000010.1:1562-22068 GCA_017987055.1 Giesbergeria sp. | reverse complement strand
GCACCGCGCAAAAGCCGCGCCTACCGCGAGCTGTTCGCTTTGGTGCGCACGCAGCTGGCCGGCGAGGATGAGGGCGAGCGCGAAGATTTCGCGCTGGACGATGAAGGCCAAGGCGAGGGTGGCCACGATGTGTGACGCTGTTTATGAGGCCGTAAAAATCGGCATCGTCTCCATCAGCGACCGCGCCAGCAGCGGCGTTTATGAAGACAAGGGGCTGCCGGCGCTCAAAGACTGGCTGACCAGCGCGCTGCACAACCCGATCACTTTTGAGGCGCGCCTCATCCCTGACGAGCAAGCCACCATCAGCGCCGCGCTGATCGCTTTGGTGGACGCGGGCTGCAGCTTGGTGCTGACCACCGGCGGCACGGGCCCGGCGCTGCGCGACGTCACGCCCGAAGCCACGCTGGCCGTGGCCGACAAGGAAATGCCCGGCTTTGGCGAGCAAATGCGCCAAATCAGCCTGCAGTTTGTGCCCACAGCCATCTTGTCGCGCCAAGTGGCTGTCATCCGGGGTCAGAGTCTGATCATCAACCTGCCCGGCCAGCCCAAAGCAATTGCCGAGACGCTGACCGGCTTGAAGGACGCGGACGGCAAACAACTGGTGCCCGGCATTTTTGCCGCCGTGCCCTACTGCATCGACCTGATTGGCGGGCCGTATTTGGAAACGCGCGACGACGTTTGCAAGGCGTTTCGGCCAAAGAACGCGATTCGGCCAGCGCGCAGCTAATTTAAATTGATAGCTGCTAGCGCATGTGTTTAGCCGCTTTTCGCATTAAATCGCTGTGAAAACCTTTAAATACATGCGCTAGCAGCTCACTTTTTATTTGGCTCTGCAGCGCCATCGGGTGCCGGCGCGGCACCGCCCAGCTTCTCAATCGCCGCCCACAGCTGGGCGATTTGCTGCTCTTGCGCGCGGTTGTCTTCCATCAAACTGCGCAGGGCTTTGCTGAGCGGGTCGTCTTTTTGCGTGACACCGTAGGCGGAAAAAGCCATCTTCGATGCGGCCGCCTCGCGCCGCGCATCGGCATCGGTAGCGGCATCGGTAGCGGCCTCGATGATGCGCGCCGGGTTGCCCACTGCCGTGGCACCGGCGGGCACCGGTTTGGTGACGACGGCGTTGCTGCCAATTTTTGCGCCGTCGCCCACCGTAAAGCCGCCCAGCACCTGCGCGCCGGCGCCGACGATGACGTTTTTGCCCAGCGTCGGATGGCGCTTGGCACCTTTGTAGAGCGAGGTGCCGCCCAGCGTCACGCCGTGGTAAATGGTGCAGCCAGAGCCGATTTCGGCGGTTTCGCCAATCACCACGCCCATGCCGTGGTCGATGAAGACGCAGCCGGCTATTTTTGCGCCGGGGTGAATTTCAATGCCGGTCAGCCAGCGCGAAATATGCGAAGTAAAGCGCCCCAGCCATTTGAGGCCATGCGTCCAGCACCAGTGCGCACGCCGGTGCAGCACCAGCGCGTGCAGGCCGGGGTAGCAGGTGAGCACTTCCCAGCGCGTGCGCGCGGCGGGGTCGCGCTCAAGAATGCACTGGATGTCGGAACGCAATCGAGAAAACATGGGCAAATCGGTCTGCCGTCCAGCGGCGCAGTGCAATAAAAACAGCAGGGCAGTTTAGTGCTTTGCCTCGGCGGCCTTGGCCATCGCCTTGGCAACACCGCGCAGGATGTGGATTTCTTCCGGCGAGAGCTGCGCGCGGTTGAACAACTGGTTCAGGCGCGGCATGAGTTTTTTCGGCGCAGCGGGGTCGAGAAAACCAATCGCCGTCAGCGCCTCTTGCCAGTGCGCCAGCATGCCGGCCACTTGCGCGGCGTCGGCCAGCGTGGGCGCGGGCGTGGCGCTGTGGACGGCAAAACCGCCCAGCGCTTGGCGCCATTCGTAGGCAATCACTTGAATCGCTGCGCCTAGGTTGAGCGAGCCAAATTTCGGATCGGTCGGGATTTGCAGCGCGACGTGGCAGCGGTAAACGTCTTCGTTGGACATGCCAAAGCGCTCGCAGCCAAACAGAAAACCAATGCCGGCTTCGACGTTCAAAGCCGGGTTATTTTCGCCATTTTCAGTGTTTTTGGCCTCTAGCCCTTTAGATTCGGGCGCTGACAGCTCTTTTTTTAGGAGCAAATCAAAGTGCTGGCGCGGTGAGCGCGTCGGCGGGCCAAAGTCGCGCGGCGTCATCGCCGTGGCGCACAGGTGGCTGATGCCGCCGAGCGCCTCGTCCAGCGTCTCGACGATGCGGGCGTTCTTTAAAACGTCGAGCGCTCCGCTGGCGCGCTGGATAGTTTCTTCGCGCCGCAGCACATTCGGCCAGCGCGGCGCGACCAGCACCAGCTCGTCAAAGCCCATGGTTTTCATGGCGCGCGCACAGGCACCGACGTTGCCAGCGTGGCTGGTGTTGATCAAGATAAAACGGGTCTTCATGGCGGCAAAACAAGGGAGCAAAAACAGGGTGCCATTGTCGCTGCCCGCTTACCCGAAGGTAAGGCGCGGGTAAAATCGCGCCCCTTTGCCGCTGCCCGCATCGCCGGGCAGATTTTTTTTGCTCTTTCTGCGCCGTCGCTAGCGCTCTTACAAGCCGTATGTCATCCAATCTGCACCCCATGCTCAACGTGGCCATCAAGGCTGCACGCGCCGCCGGCGCCCTCATCAACCGCGCCGCGCTAGACGTGGAAGCGGTGCGCATTTCGCAAAAGCAAATCAACGATTTCGTCACCGAAGTTGACCACGCCAGCGAAAAAGCCGTCATCGAAACGCTGCTGGGTGCCTACCCCGGCCACGGCATCTTGGCCGAAGAATCGGGCCAAGAGTACGGTGCCAAAGACTCCGAATTTGTCTGGATCATTGACCCGCTGGATGGCACCACCAACTTTATCCACGGCTTTCCCGCTTACTGCGTCAGCATTGCGCTGGCGGTGCGCGGCAAGGTCGAGCAAGCTGTGGTGTACGACCCCTCGCGCAACGACTTGTTCACCGCCACCAAAGGGCGCGGTGCCTACATGAATGAGCGGCGCATCCGCGTCAGCAAGCGCACCCGCCTGCAAGAGTGCCTGATTGGCACCGGCTTTCCCTTCCGTCCGGGCGACGACATGCCCACCTACCTGAACATGATGAGCACCGTGATGCAGCGCACCGCCGGCGTGCGCCAGTCGGGTTCGGCGGCGCTGGATTTGGCCTATACGGCGGCGGGCTTTACCGATGGTTTCTTCCACAGCGGCCTGCAGATTTGGGATGTGGCCGCTGGCGCTTTGCTGGTCACCGAGGCCGGTGGCTTGGTCGGCAACTACACCGGCGAGGCGCTGTTTTTGGAAGAGCGCGAATGCATGGCCGCCAGCGCGCGCCTGTACGCGCAACTGGTGCCGCTGCTGAGCAAATTCAGCCAATTTGCCGGTGCCGGCGAAAAAGCCGGTCTGCGCCAAGCGGCGGCGGACAGTGCAGCGCCCACTCCAGCAGCTGACGACCAGGCGCTGACACCTGAAGCGGCGCTGATCGCCACCTTGGGTGCAACCAGCGCCAGCACAGATACCAGCGAAAGCACCACGCCCCCAGCGCCCGCAGCGGGCGACGCATTGGTGTAAACAGCCGCCGCCGTGCCGATGCTTCCATCCGCGTTCAGCGCCAAGCCACCCTCCGTCAAAGGCTGGTGTCCCGGTGCGCTGCGCCCGATGCTGTCGGGCGACGGTTGGGTGGTGCGTATCCGCCCGCCCGCGGGCCGCCTAAGCGCTGCCCAAGCCGCAGGCATCGCCCAGTTGGCAACACGCTTAGGCAATGGGCTGATCGATGTCACCAGCCGCGCCAATCTGCAGCTGCGCGGCGTGCAGCAAGACAGCCACGCAGAACTCATCGACGGCCTGCGCGCTTTGGCGCTGGTGGACGCTAGCGCGCAAGCCGAAGCGCGGCGCAACATCGTCGTCACCCCTTTTTGGCTCAGCGGCGATGGCACGTTGGACATCGCTGGCGCTCTGGCAGAGGCCTTATCGCAGCCCGACGCGCCCGCCTTGCCGACCAAATTCGGCTTTGCCTTGGACACAGGCGAGCAGCCGGTGCTGCAAGACACCTCTGCCGATATCCGCATTGAGCGCCGCGCCAACGGGCTGTGGGTTCGTGCCGATGGTTTTTCGACCGGTGCGCTGGTCACCGCTGACGAAGCGGTGCCGACGGCGCTGGTGTTGGCGCGCTGGTACGCCGCCCACCCTCGCAGCGGCCGGATGGCGGCGCTGGCAGGAAATACCGCGCTACCAGAAGCTTTTCAGACACCTTTACCGCCGCTTACTGCTACGCCGCAATGGCAGATCGGCCAGAGTGCCCACGGCTGGCTGGTCGGCATCGCCTTTGGCCAGCTATCGGCGCAGACCTTGTCCGCGCTGGCGCAATGTGCCGGCACCGGTGCGCTACGCATCACGCCGTGGCGCATATTGTTAATAGAAGGCGCAGCGCAGATTCCCCCCCTACCCAGTCTGATCACCCGCGCCGATGACCCGCTGTTGCGCGTCGTCGCTTGCAGCGGTGCGCCCCAGTGCCAGCACGCCGTCATGGATACACGCACCGTAGCGCGGACGCTGGCACCTTGCATTCCTGCCGCGGGCCTTCTCCACGTGTCCGGCTGCACCAAGGGCTGCGCGCACCCCAAAGCGGCACTGACGCTGGTCGGCACCCACGATGGCATCGACCTGATCCGCTACGGCAGCGCAGCATCCTCGCCCGAGCGCCGCGCCTTATCCGTTGACACCGTGGCCACAGAACTACAACGACTTTTGCATGCGACACCAATTTGAATCCGATGGCACGGCGATTTACCGCCAGTCGTTTGCCATCATCCGCGCCGAGGCTGACTTGGCGCGCTTTACCCCCATTGAAGAACTGGCCGCCGTGCGCATGGTCCATGCCGTTGGCATGGTCGGGCTAGAAGCCCATATCCAGTTCACCCCCGGCATGGCCGAGGCGGCGCGCGCGGCGCTAGAGGCCGGCGCACCGATTCTGTGCGACGTGCGCATGGTCAGCGAAGGCATCACCCGCAGCCGTTTGCCGGCCGACAATGCGGTGATTTGCACGCTGAACGACCCCGAAGTGCGCGGGCTGGCGCAAGCCCTGTCCACCACCCGCAGCGCGGCGGCGCTGGAGCTGTGGCGCCCACATTTGGCCGGTGCCGTGGTGGCGATTGGCAATGCGCCCACCGCGCTGTTTCACCTGCTGAACATGCTGCAAGACCCCGCCTGCCCGCGTCCGGCGGCCATCATTGGCTGCCCGGTGGGCTTTGTCGGCGCGGCCGAATCCAAAGCTGCGCTGATGGCTGCACCCCCGGTGCCGTCGATGGTGGTGCAAGGCAGGCTGGGCGGCTCGGCCATCACCGTGGCGGCGGTCAACGCGCTGGCCTGCCGGAGGGAAATTTAATGGGCCGCGTTCTGTGCGCTGGGCTAGGCCCCGGCGATCCTGATTTGATGAGCGTGCGCTCGGACCGCGCGATTCGCAGCGCCCGCCACGTGGCTTATTTCCGCAAAAAAGGCCGGCCCGGACAGGCGCGCCGCATTGTCGAAGGCATGTTGCAGCCCGGCGTGACCGAGTACGCGATGGAGTACCCCGTCACCACCGAGCTGCCGTTTGACAGCCCCGAATACATCGCTTGCTTGGCCGCGTTTTACGACGACTGGGCGCAGCAACTGGCCACCTTGGCGCAAGCCGACGACGTGCTGGTGCTGTGCGAGGGCGATCCGTTTTTCTATGGCTCGTTCATGCACCTCTACACCCGCCTGCAAGGGCGCGCGGCGCTGGAGGTGATTCCCGGCATTCCGGGGATGGTCGGTTGCTGGTGGAGCACCGGCACCCCGATCACTTGGGGTGACGACGTGCTGAGCGTGCTGATGGGCACCCTGCCTGAGGCCGATTTGGTGCGCCACATGCAATCGGCCGACGCGCTGGTCATTATGAAAACCGGCCGCAATCTGGCTAAAGTGCGCCGCGCGCTGGAGACCGCTGGCCGCTTGGACAGCGCGTGGCTGGTCGAGCGCGGCACCATGCCCACGCAGCGGGTGGTGCCGCTGGCCGAGGTTGATGGCGCTGACTGCCCGTACTTCGCCATCGTGCTGGTCCACGGCCAAGGCCGCCGCCCCGAGGTGCTGGAATGAATGAAATAAGCGGTTGGCTGTGCATTGCCGGCTTGGGTCCCGGAGACGAGCACTTGGTCACGCCCGAAGTCAGCGCTGCGCTGGCCGAGGCCACCGACGTGGTCGGCTACATCCCCTACGTCGCCCGCATTGCGCCGCGCGAGGGGCTGACGCTGCACCCGTCTGACAACCGGGTCGAGTTAGACCGCGCCCGCGCTGCTCTGTCTATGGCGGCGGTGGGTCGCAAAGTGGTGGTGGTGTCGTCTGGCGACCCGGGCGTGTTTGCGATGGCAGCGGCGGTGTTTGAAGCCTTGGAAGGCGAACCGGCTTGGCAAGCACTGGATATTCGCGTGCTGCCCGGCATCACCGCCATGCTGGCGGCGGCGGCCAAGGCCGGCGCGCCGCTAGGCCACGATTTTTGCGCCATCAATCTGAGCGACAACCTGAAACCCGCCGCGTTGATTGAAGCGCGCGTGCGCGCTGCGGCGGCGGCCGACTTTGCGCTGGCGTTTTACAACCCGCGCTCTAGCAGTCGCCCCGCCACCTTTGGCCGCATTTTGGAAGTGCTGCGCCAAGAGTGCGAACCAGAGCGTCTGGTTATTTTTGCCCGCGCCGTCTCAACGCCCGAAGAAGCCATCCACACCGTGGCGCTGCGCGATGCCACGCCAGCAATGGCCGATATGCGCACGGTGGTGATTGTCGGCAACGCGGCCACCCGGCGGGTAGGGCGCTTTGTTTACACGCCGCGTTCGGTGCTGTCCGCTGCACTGTGATGACTGCCCAGCCAAGCCATCACCTGTTCTACCGTGGCGGCGGTGCGGCGCGGCGGCACTGCGGGGCGGTTGATCAAAATCACCGGCAAATTCAGCATCCGGGCGGCTTCGAGCTTGGCGGCTGCGCCACTGCCACCGGCATTTTTGGCCAGCAGATGGGTAATGCGGTGCTGCAGCAACAACGCGCGGTCACCCTCCACCGTGAACGGGCCCCGGGCAATCACCACCTGAGCATCGGGCAAGGGCAAATCGGGCACGGCATCAACCAAGCGCAGCAAGTAGTGGTGCGCAGCGCAATGGGCGGATGGCGTAAACGACAACAGGTTTTGTCGGCCAATCGCCAAAAACACCCGCGCCGGCGTGGACGGCAAGGCAGCGACGGCGCCGTCGATGTCGGCGACGCATTGCCATTGGTCGCCCGCTTGCGGCTGCCAAGCGGGGCGCTCAAACGCCAACAGCGGCACGCCGGCCGCCGCACAGGCATAGACGGCATTGCTACTCATTTGCGCGGCAAACGGATGGGTCGCGTCCACCAAGTGGGTAATGCGCTGCGCTTGCAGCCAGTCGCGCAAACCAGCGACGCCGCCAAAGCCACCAACGCGGGTCGGCAACGGCTGGGCGATGGGCGCAGCGGTGCGGCCGGCGTAAGAAAAAATCGCATCGCTGCCGGCATCAGCCAAAGCGCGCGCCAATTGGCTGGCCTCGGTGGTGCCACCCAGCAACAAAACACGGGGAGAGGTACGCAACATGTTTGAAGTGTCTGAGCCTTGGCTGTCGATCATTGGTTTGGGAGAAGACGGGTTGGCGGGGTTGGGCGATGCTAGCCGCTTGGCATTGAGTGCCGCCGAGATCGTCTTTGGTGCTCCCCGCCACTTGGCGCTGGCGGATGTCGGCACCCGTGGCCGCGCTTGGCCGGTGCCGTTTGACGTAGCGCCGGTGCTGGCGCTGCGCGGGCAGCGGGTGGTGGTATTGGCCTCGGGCGACCCGTTTTGGTTTGGCGTCGGCGGCAGTTTGTCGGCGCACTTGTCGCCGGCGGAGTGGCAGGTGTTTCCCGCGCCGTCCACCTTCAGCTTGGCCGCTGCACGCTTGGGCTGGCGGCTGGAGGACACCGCCTGCTTTGGCCTGCACGCCACGCCATTGGCCAGCACCCGCCGCGCGCTGCACCCCGGCCAGCGGCTGATTTGCCTCCTGCGCGATGGCCCAGCGGTGGGCGAATTTGCCCGCTGGCTAACAGAGCACGGCTTTGGTGCTTCGGATTGGTGGGTTTTAGAAGCCTTGGGCGGGCCGCGCGAACGCCTGCGCCAGACCACGGCCGCTGGTTTTGATTTTGCGGACGTGGCCGCTCCTGTCGCCGTCGCCGTGCAAGTGGCCGGTGCTGGCGGACTGCCACGCAGCAGCGGCCTGCCGGACACCCACTTTGCCCACGACGGGCAAATCACTAAATCACCGGTGCGCGCCTTGACCTTGGCCGCACTCGCGCCGCGCCCCGGCCTGCACCTGTGGGACGTTGGCGCCGGCTCCGGCTCCATCAGCGTGGAATGGTGTTTGGCCGGTGGATACGCCAGCGCCATCGAGCAGCACGCCGAGCGCGTCGCCAATATCCGCTGCAATGGGGCCAGCTTTGGCTTGGAAAAATCGCTGCATGTGGTTGAAGGCTTGGCACCGGATGCGTTGGCAGGACTGGCGCCACCCGCTGCGATTTTTGTTGGCGGTGGCTTTAATGCGGCGCTGTTCGAGGTGCTGCAAGCCGTCGCAGCGCCCGGCTGCCGGTTAGTGGTCAACGCCGTCACGCTGGAAACCGAATCTCTGCTGGCTGCCCTGCACGCCAGCCACGGCGGCGAGCTGCTGCGCATTGAGCTGGCGCACGCTGCGCCCTTGGGGCGCATGCGCGGCTGGGTGCCAGCGCGACCCGTGGTGCAGTGGAGCGTGGTGCTGTGACGGCCAATGCCATCGCCGGTTTTGGTTTCCGCGCTGCCGCGACATTGGAATCGCTGCGCAGCGCTTTACACATGGCCAGCAACGGCAGCGTTATTGCCATCACGGCACTGGCGACAGCCGCCGACAAAGCCAATCACCCCGCGCTGATGGCACTGGCGCGCGAATTGACTTTGCCCCTGATGGCCGTGCCGCTGGCGCAACTGACCGAATCAAGCGCGGCGGCCGTACTTGCCGCCCACAGCCGCATCCCTGAACGCTACGGCGCGCGCAGCTTGGCCGAATCCTCTGCCCTTGCCGCCGCAGGGCAAGGCGCGCACCTGCTGGCACCGCGCGCCGTCTCCGCCGACAAAATGGCCACCGCCGCGATAGCCTCGATCACCCTCCACAAATTTCACCCTCGCTAACCCATGACCGTTCACTTTATCGGCGCTGGCCCCGGCGCTCCTGACCTCTTGACGCTGCGCGGGCGCGACCTGATCGCCGCGTGCCCGGTGTGTTTGTACGCCGGCTCGCTGGTGCCTGAAGGCGTGCTGGCGCACTGCCCGCCGGGCGTGCAGTTGGTCAACACCGCGCCACTGTCGCTGGACGAAATCATCAACGCCATCAGCGCCGCCCACGCCCAAGGGCACGACGTTGCCCGCCTGCATTCGGGCGACTTGTCGGTTTGGTCGGCGATGGGCGAGCAACTGCGCCGCCTGCGCGCCGCCAATATTGCTTACACCGTCACCCCCGGCGTGCCGTCGTTTGCGGCGGCGGCCGCCGCGCTGGGCGCAGAGCTGACACTGCCCGGCATGGCGCAATCGGTGGTGCTGACCCGTACTTCGGGGCGCGCCTCGGCCATGCCCGACAGCGAATCGCTAGCGCACTTTGCCGCCACCGGCGCAGTGCTGGCGATTCACCTGTCGGTACACGTCTTGGCGCGCGTCGTTCAAGAGTTAAGCCCGCACCCGCTTTACGGCCCTGACTGCCCGGTCGCCGTGGTCTGGCGTGCCAGTTGGCCCGACGAGCGCATCGTGCGCGCCACCTTGTCCACCATCGAAGCGGCCATCGGTGACGGCATGGAGCGCACCGCGCTGATTCTGGTCGGCCACACCTTGGGCGCGGAAGACTTCGACACCAGCCGCCTGTACGCCGGCGACTACGACCGCCGCTACCGGCCGGTGGGCACGCAGCCGCGTTTTCCTGAAGCAACCCCCACCGAGGGCGTGGCACCGTGATCGCCCTGAGCTTGGTCGGCATCGGCACCGGCAACCCCGACCACCTGACCCGCCAAGGCGCGGCGGCCCTGAACGCCGCCGACATCATCTTGATTCCGCGCAAAGGCGACAGCAAAGCCGACTTGGCCGAGCTGCGCGAAGCCCTCTGCGCGGCCGTCGTCACCAACCCGGCCACCCGCATCGTGCATTTCGACATGCCAGTGCGCGACAGCGCGGATGCCAACCCCACCCACTACGCCGACGCGGTCAACCGCTGGCACGACGCAATTGCCGAAATTTGGCACGCCAAAATTCGCGCGCATGTGCCCAATGAAGGCAAGCTGGCCTTGCTGGTCTGGGGCGACCCGTCGCTGTACGACAGCACGCTGCGCATTGCTGAGCGACTGAAGCTACGGCTGGCGCTGCAAGTCTCGGTAGTGCCCGGCATCACCGCATTGCAAGCGCTGACCGCCGCCCACGCCATCCCGCTCAACCAGATCAACGCCCCGGTCACCATCACCACCGGGCGCCAACTGCGCGAGCACGGCTGGCCAGCCAGCGCCGACACCATTGCCGTGATGCTGGACGGCGAATGCTCGTTTCAGCACCTTGAGCCGGCAGGCGTCAGCATTTGGTGGGGCGCTTATTTGGGCATGCCAGAGCAAGTGCTGGTCAGCGGCGCGCTGGCTGACGTGGCGCCGCGCATCGTGCAGCAGCGCCAAAGCGCACGCGCAGCGCACGGCTGGATCATGGATACGTATTTAATGCGAAAACAGCGCCCAGCCCTTTAAACACGGGCGCTGATAGCTATCAAAAACGAAGCTCAAGGCTGCTTGGCTGCACGCTCGGCCAGCACTTGGGCGATGGCGCGGTCTTTGTCTTGCCAGATGGCGTTGAGCCAGTTTTGCAGCTCGGTGCGCTGGCGGGCGTTGGTTTGCAGCAGCGCCGGCGCAATTGGGTGCTGGCGCACTTGCACCACCACCTCGCCCAAGCGGCCGCACAGCGCATCCATAAAGCTGGGCACTTTGCCGGGGTAAACGATGGTCACATCGACCAAGCCGGTAAACAGCTCGCCCATCGTGCCCAGCGCCATGCCCATGCCGCCGGCTTTGGGGTTGAGCAGGTGCTGGTACGGCGGTTGCTGGTCGGCGTGTTTGGCGGCGGTGAAGCGCGTGCCCTCGGCAAAACTCATCACCGAAGTGGGCAGCAGGCGGAATTTTTCGCAGGCTTGGCGCGCGTCGCGCAGGTCTTTGCGGGCGCTGCCACCGCCGCCGCCCCGGCGCATGAACGGAAAGTCCAGCGCCCACCACGCCAGCCCGAGGATGGGCACGTAGATCAGCTCTTTTTTCAAGAAGAATTTGAGCATCGGAATGCGCCGATTCAGCACGCGCTGGATGACGACGATATCGACCCAGCTTTGGTGGTTGCAAGTGACCAAATACCAGTGGTCCGGGCGCAGGCCATCCAGCCCGGTGATTTGCCAGCTTTGCGGATTCACGCTGCGCAGCCAAAAGCTGTTGATGTCAATCCAATAGGCCGAGATGCCGACCAAGATGCGATCGAGCAGGCGGCGCACCGGCGTGAACGGCAGCAGCAGTTTGAGCAGCGCAAACGGCAGCATCAGCCCGCAAAACAGCAAGGTGTTGACCAACAAAATCAACGCGGCAAAGCAAAACTTCAGGGCAGCAAGCATAAATGCACTGTTTTTTAAGTGTTTTAGGCCGCTAGCCCTTTAAATACGTGCGCTAGCAGCTCTTATTTTCAGAGCAATCTGAAGGCTTCGTGCGCAATGGCGACGGTCTCGGCAATGTCTTGCGGCGTGTGCGCAGCGCTGACAAAGCCGGCCTCGTACAGCGCCGGGGCAATGTAGACACCGCGCTCCAGCAGGCCGTGAAACAGGGTATTGAAGCGCGCGCCGTTGGTTTGCATCACCGTGGCGTAGTTTTGTGGCAGCTCGGGCAGCAAGAAAAAGCCAAACATGCCGCCTTCGCAGTCGGCGCTGAACGGCACGCCGGCAGCGGCGGCAGCGGCGCTCAGGCCATCGACCAAGCTGCGTGTGGACTGCGACAGCGCGTCGAAGAAGCCGGGCTGGCTAATTTCGCGCAGCGTCGCCAGTCCGCAAGCGGTGGCCACCGGGTTGCCCGACAGCGTGCCGGCTTGGTACACCGTGCCAATCGGCGCCAAGTGCTCCATCACCGCGCGCTTGCCGCCAAACGCCGCCAGCGGCATGCCGCCGCCAATGACTTTGCCCATGACGGTGATGTCCGGCTCGAAACCGGCAATATCGCGCGCATAAACGCTTTGCGCGCCGCCCAGCGCCACGCGAAAGCCGTTCATCACCTCGTCAAAAATAAACAGCGCGCCGTATTGCGTACACAGCTCGCGGCAGCGTTTGACGAAGGGCACGCTGGCGCGCACGAAGTTCATGTTGCCGGCAATCGGCTCAATCATCACGCAGGCCAAGTCTTGGCCGTGCAGGGCAAAGGCTTCTTCCAGTTGCGTGACGTTGTTGTATTCGAGCACCACGGTGTGCTGCACCACTTCGGCCGGCACACCGGCGCTGGTGGCATTGCCAAACGTCGCCAAACCCGAGCCGGCTTTGACCAGCAGCGCGTCGGCGTGGCCGTGGTAGCAGCCTTCAAATTTGATGATTTTGTTGCGCCCGGTGGCACCGCGCGCCAAGCGAATAGCGCTCATGCCGGCCTCGGTGCCGGAGCTGACCAAGCGCACCATGTCCATCGACGGCACCAGCGCCAAAATGGCTTCGGCCAGTTCGACTTCGCGCTCGGTCGGCGCGCCAAACGAGAAGCCTTCGAGCGCGGCTTTTTGCACCGCTTCGAGTACCGCCGGATGGCCGTGGCCCAGAATCATCGGGCCCCAAGAGCCGATGTAGTCGATGTAGCGCTGGCCGTTGGCGTCCCACATGTAAGCGCCTTGCGCCCGGGTGATAAAGCGCGGCGTGCCGCCGACGGCCTTGAAGGCGCGCACCGGCGAATTGACGCCGCCGGGAATGACGGCTTGGGCGCGGCGAAACAGGGCGAGGTTGTGGTCAGTAGGAGTAGTCATGGGCAATCAAAAGGCAGTGAAGGCCGCTAACGGGCGGCAGATCCATCGGTGGGGTGCGGGAGCGGCAAAACGAACGGCATTTCTGCCGGAACTGTCGAAAATGTGCGCGGTGTATCGGTAAGAATTTGTGTCATAAATCCGCCGCCGTGGTAATGGTGGCGTGGAAACGGCAATCGGCGGTGATGACTGGATACAATCGTTGCATTCTACGTGAAGGCCTATTAAGCTGTGGCACCGTCTAAAACTTGGATATGTTTGATTTGCGGTTGGATTTATGACGATGCTGCGGGTTCTCCCGCGCAGGGCATTGCTCCCCACACTGCACAGGCGCAGGCTGCAAGCAACTGGATCTGTCCTGAATGCGGCGCTGGCAAAGAAAATTTCTATATGGCTGAAATATAAATTACCAGTAGCCGCTTGTAATTTATTACCATTCGCCCTATCCACCCCACCCACCGGAGCACTGAAGATAAATGACAACCGGCGTTTCTTTTAAAGTTCTTGTGGTCGATGATAGTAATACCATTCGCCGCAGTGCCGAGATTTTTCTCAAACAGGGCGGCCACGAAGTGTTATTGGCCGATGATGGTTTTGATGCTTTGGCGAAAGTTAATGATTATGAACCTCAGTTAATTTTTTGTGATATTTTGATGCCCAAGCTTGATGGATATCAAACCTGCGCTATTATCAAAAGAAACGATCGGTTTGCCAATACGCCGGTTGTTATGCTTTCCTCTAAAGACGGTGTTTTTGATAAGGCGCGGGGTCGTATGGTAGGTTGTCAAGAATACCTAACCAAACCTTTTACAAAAGATCAATTGCTACAGGCAGTGCAGCAATTTGGCAAAAACAAACAGGGAGAAATATAATGGCTATTAAAAAAGTATTAGTTGTTGACGACTCAAAAACAGAGCTGATGTTTTTGACAGACTTATTACAAAAAAAAGGCATGCAAGTGCGTACTGCAGAAAATGCGGAGGAAGCTTTTCGCCGCTTGGCAGAAGAAAAACCGGATTTAATTTTGATGGACGTGGTCATGCCAGGACAAAATGGTTTTCAACTGACCCGAGCCATTAGTCGCGACCCGCTATACGCCGATGTACCCATCATTATGTGTACCAGCAAAAATCAAGAAACTGACCGGGTCTGGGGTATGCGCCAAGGCGCACGCGGCTACATCACCAAACCAGTCAATGCAGCGGAACTGCAAGCCAAGATTGACGCATTGAACTAAGGGCGCTGCATTCTTTTATGGCCAACCGCGAAGCACTTCGAGACCTTCAGGTGCGTCTTGCCAGCCGACTGCAGGCGGCAAAATCTGAGGGTTTATCTGTCTCTTCCTGGCTGGCCATTGAGGCCGCTGGGCAGTTTTATTTATTACCACTGGGTCACGCTGGAGAGATTTTTCCGCGCTCTGTGATTCAAACCGTGCCCTACACCCAACAATGGTTTTTAGGCGTTGCCAATTTGCGTGGTGGCTTGGTGGGCGTGATTGATCTGGCAGCGCTGCTAGGCAATGTGCAACAGCGCTCAGAACAACTGATGGCTGAAACCAGTTTGCTGGCATTAAATCCGGCTTTAGAGGTGAATGCGGCGCTGCTAGTGGATCGCTTGATGGGTTTGCGCAGCATCGATGCCTTTGTTTCATCTGAGCCATCAGCCGAGGACGCGCCCGTTTTTTTTGGTACGACCTATCTTGATTCCAGCGGCACCCGCTGGCAGGAGCTGAATTTGCAGACCCTGTCCCAACACCCCGCATTTTTGAGCATCCGTGCTTGAGTTCTCTCTAAGGCTGCAACCCATGTCTGTCGTGAAAAAGTTTGGAAAATTTTTCGGGCGCGCTCCACAACCTATTGAGGCCGGGGCTAATTTCCCCACAGCCATGGGTCACGATGCGCTCGCTGATGAAGCCTTGGATGCGTCCCAACTGCGCAGCCCCTATCCGGGCGATGCCTTAAACAGCGTACAAAACGATCCAGCTGCCTATGGTGCCGATTCCGTCATGCCCAGCACTGAGCCAGAGACGGATATGGTCACTTTGCCGCTGCTCGGGCGTGGCACTGCGGCCAGTTTGCAAAAGCGTTTGCTGGTATTGATTGCGATTGGTGCCGTGGTGCTGGCATTAATGGCTGGCTGGGTGCTGCAGCAGGCCGACCGCGCCGCGCAGCAATTGGCAGTCACCGGTCAATCTTCAATGCAGTCGCAGCGACTGGCGAAATCGGTGTCCCAGGCGCTGGTGGGCAGTCCGCAGGCTTTTCCGGACGTGGTCGAAAGCGCGGGCGTATTGGCACGTAACGTGCGCGCACTCAACGCGGGCGATGCCGAGTTGGGCGTACAAGCCTTAGGAGAGGCCTTTCAGTCCGATCTCAACACCATCACGCCACTGGTTGAGCAAGCTGAGCGCAATGCCAGCGTAGTGATGGGTCAGCAAAAAATTCTGACGCAAGTAGGTGACGCTTTGCGCTCCATCAACCGCCAGTCAGCCGAGCTGCTGGAAATTGCCGAAACTGTCTCTTCTTTAAAGTTGCAACAAAACGCGTCTATTTCTGAAATCTCCGCCGCTGGTCAACTGGTGATGTTGACCCAGCGCATCGGCAAATCCGCCAACGAATTCCAAACGACTGAGGGTGTCAGCCCCGAGGCTGTGTTTTTGTTGGGTAAGGACTTGAACGCATTCAAGGAAATCGCCCAAGGCCTGCTGGACGGCAGTTCTGAGCAACAACTAACGGCCACCCGAGACGCGCAAACGCGCGAACAATTGGAGTCGTTGATTAAGTTGTACGAAGAAACGCGCACGCAGGCCGGTGCCATTTTGAGTAACTTGCAGGGCTTGGTCTCGGCGCGCGAGGCGCAAACCGCCATCCTGACCGATAGCGAGCCACTGCGCCGTCAAATGGAGAGCTTGCAAGCCAAGCTGTCGGCGCAGACCGGTATCGGTGCTGGCCAATTTGCTGGCTTGCTGCTGGCTGCTTTGTTTGTGCTGCTGTGCGGTGTCGGCATCTCGCGCGTGCAGCTGCTCGACAGCCGGGGTCGCCAACTGATGGCCGAATTGCAGCACAAAGATGCGCAGCGCCAAGAGCAAGAAGCCAAGCGCGTCAACGATGCCAACCAAGCAGCCATTTTGCGTTTGATGAACGAATTGCAGTCTGTCGCCGAGGGCGATTTAACCCAAGAAGCCACGGTGACCGAAGACATCACCGGCGCGATTGCTGACTCGGTGAACTACACGGTGGAAGAGCTGCGCCAGTTGGTCGGCAGCGTGCAAAACACGGTGACGCGGGTGGCACAAACCACGGCGCAAGTCGATAGCACTTCGACCGAGCTGCTGGCCGCCTCGACCGAGCAGCTGCGCGAAATTCGCGAAACCGGCCGCTCGGTGCTAGACATGGCCGCACGCATTAATGGCGTATCTTCACAAGCGCAAGAGTCGGCTGCGGTGGCACGCCAGTCGCGCGCGGCAGCCGACACCGGCTTGCAAGCGGTGCAAAACGCCATTGGTGGTATGAACTCCATCCGTGACCAGATTCAAGACACGTCTAAACGCATCAAGCGGCTGGGCGAATCGTCACAAGAGATTGGTGAAATCACCGAGCTGATTTCTGACATTACCGAGCAAACCAACGTGCTGGCACTGAACGCGGCCATTCAGGCCGCCTCTGCCGGTGAAGCCGGTCGGGGCTTCTCAGTGGTGGCCGAAGAAGTGCAGCGACTGGCCGAGCGCTCTGCCGACGCGACGCGCCAGATTTCTGCGCTGGTGAAAGCCATTCAAACCGACACCCAAGACGCCGTGGCCGCGATGGAGCGCTCTACGCAAGGGGTGGTCGAAGGTGCGCGCCTGTCCGACGGTGCCGGTACGGCTTTGTCTGAGATTGACTTGGTGTCGCGCCGCTTAGCCGAGCTGATTGAGCAAATCACCACCTCCACCTCACACGAGGCCACCATGGCTAACGAAGTGGCTGAAAACATTCAGCACATTTTTGCCGTAACCGAGCAAACGAGTGAAGGTACCCGCAGCACGGCACAGCAAGTGCGCGAACTCTCACACATGGCAGAAGAGCTGCGCCAGTCGGTGGCACGCTTCAAGATTGCCTAACGCCCTGAACAACGAACGGGCTGTGTGCAGCCGGGAACGAATCCATGTCATCTATTGATGCTCTCAATGCACCCATCGCTGCAGATGCCCACAACGAGCAGGACTTAGGTCCCCTCGCGTGGGTTCTGGACGAACTGCGCAAATCGCTGGACGGTGCCGTCAAGTCTCTGCGCCGCTTTATCCACGATGCCGAATTGGCACGTGAATCCGATCTCGCTGCGCTGGACGCTAGTCCTTTGCGCATTGCGCGCCAGCAACTGCACCAAGCCAATGGCGCACTGGAGATGGTCGGCATGACCTCGCCAGCGTTGGTGTTGCGCTCGATGGAGGCAGCGGTACAAAAATTTGTACAACGCCCCGAAATGTGTACTGATGACGCAGCAGCCACCTTAGAGCGCGCCAGTTTTGCACTGAGTGAATACCTTGAAAACGTACTGGCCGGCAAGACGGTCTCGCCGATTACGCTGTTTCCGCAATACCGCGATGTACAGGTCTTAAGCGGCGCAACGCGCGTTCACCCAGCTGATCTGTGGCCTG
This sequence comes from Giesbergeria sp., assembly GCA_017987055.1. Lineage (GTDB taxonomy): Bacteria > Pseudomonadota > Gammaproteobacteria > Burkholderiales > Burkholderiaceae_C > Simplicispira. The sequence goes on along the minus strand of JAGNUJ010000010.1, from coordinate 4,373 downwards.
TGGAGCTGCGCTTGCGCGAGCCAGAGCTGGCTGTTACGGCAGAGCCACTGGAATACGGCCCTACCGCGCGCGCGCGCCTCGATCAAGCGGTATTGCAAATCGTCAAAGCCGGTGATGTGGCCGCTGCAGGCCAGATGCGCGATACCTGCCTAGGCTTTGCAGCCAGCCAGACCGATCGCCATTCGCGGGGCTTTTGGAAACTCAGCGCAGGCTTTTTTGAAGCTTTTCAGCAAGGTCTGTTTGTGCCTGACGTTTACGTCAAGCGCGTCGCTTCGCGGGTGCTGATGCAGTACGCCACCATGACCAAGGGCGAGACAGAGATTGCTGATCGCTTAGTACAAGACCTGCTGTTTTTCTGCTCACAGGCACGCCAGCCAGAGACCGGCCAAGCGCCAGCGCTGGAGGCGGTGCGCAAAACATTCGCACTAGAGCGCTTTGCACCGGTCGATTACGAGGCGCGCCGTTTTGGGCGTTTTGACCCGGCAGTGCTGGCGCAAGCGCGCAAGCGCATTGCCACCGCCACCGAAACCTGGTCAGCACTGGCCGGCGGTGACCGCAATAAATTAAAGCCTGCCGCCGACCAATTCAGTCTGGTCTGCGACTCGCTGCGTAAGCTGCACCGCAACAGCGAAAGCTTGGCGCTGGCGTTATCCAAAGCGGTGGAGTTGACGGTGCGCTCAGGCGAGCCGCCTTCGGCTGCCTTGGCAATGGAAGTGGCCACAGCGGTGCTGTATTTGCAGGCTGTACTGGAAGAGCTAGACACCTCAGACGAGCAAATGACCAGCCGCGCACAGCGCTTGGCAGAGCGCTTAGATAATGTGTGCTCGGGAGCCGATTCTGAGCCGCTGGAACTGTGGATGGAGGATTTGTACCGCCGCGTCAGCGACCACCAGACCATGGGCAGTGTAGTGAGCGAGCTGCGCGCCACGCTGGGCGAAGCCGAACGGGCAATGGACCAATTTTTCCGCAGCCCCGAAGACACCACGCTGCTGGCCGTGGTGCCGGGGCAACTGGCACAGATGCGCGGCGTGCTATCGGTGCTGGGCTTGGATCAAGCGTCGCTGGCCGTGGTGCGGATGCGCGACATGGTCGAGCGCCTGCTGATTGGCGAAGTCAGCGATGAGGCCGAGCGCCACCAGATTTTTGAAAAAATCGCCAATAGCTTGGGCGCGCTGGGCTTTTTAATCGACATGCTGAGCTACCAGCGCGCGCTGGCGCGCAAGCTATTTGTGTACGACGAAGAGCTGGGCGAGCTAAGGGCCTTGATGGGACGTGCCAAAGCGCCGGCGAATACCGACGATAGCGACGCTCTAGACGATAGTGAAGAACATGTTGATTATTCCGATACGGTGATTGATGAGTCGATGCTCGATCCCGTGCCCAGCACAACGCCTTCGCCGCAAGTGCTAGCGCCTGCTGCACCACTCTTGACAGTCGACTTTGATTTGCTGGCACCCAATCCAGCAGAAGCAGCAGCGACGACAGAAGCTCCCGCCGCTTTAGATTTTGAACTCCCTGCAGCCGAGCCAGTGGTTGCTGCCGTACCAACACCTGCACCTGCACCTGCACCTGCACCTGTGCCTGTGCCTGTGCCCGTACTGCACGTACGCGAGCCCGAGGTGGACGATGAATTGCTCGAAATCTTCTTAGAAGAAGTGTGCGAAGTCGTCACCAATGGTTTGGCAGCAATCGAAGCATTGAAAGATGAGCCGGGCGAATTGAGCGAGCAAACTTCGTTGCGCCGTGCCTTCCACACACTCAAAGGCAGCTCGCGCATGGTCGGGCTGAACGAATTTGGCGAGGCCGGGTGGTCGCTGGAACAACTGCTAAATGCGTGGTTGGCCGAACAAAAGCCGGTACACACGCCGTTGTTGCAGTTGGCAGAACGCGCCATGACAGGCTTTGGTCAGTGGGCTGATGCCATTGCTAGCGGTAATGCTGACGTTTGGCGGGCAGAGCCTTTTAGCCGCGCGGCCGATGCCATGCGCTTGCACGGCATAGAGCTGCCGCTGGAATTTCCGAGTACAACAACAAAAGCGCCAGCGCCAGAACAAACGCCAGCGCCAGCGCCAGAACCAGCACCTCATTTTGATACGTTCTCCGCCGATATGGCGCTGCAGGACGCTACCACCACCCCTATGAGCAGCACGCCAGAAGACCTAGATCTGGCGATGGACTTGCTCCCCGAACTGCCAGACCTCCCAGAGGTGCCTGAAGCATCGGAAACACCGCAAACGCTGGAAGCGGACAGCCTGCCAAACATTTTTGATTTTGATGTGCCGCCTATTACCGACAGCGCTAAGGCATTGGACGTTGACGCTATAGCGTTACCGGACGATCTTGCCAACGCTGCCGAAGCAGCTGCCGCTGCGGCCGCCGCAGCGGCAGAGGACGAAGCCATTGCCCAAGCCATGATCGCAGCAGAAGCTGCGCGCCTTGCCGAAGTAGCAGAAGCCGCCCGCATTGCCGAAGCTGAGCGGATAGCGGCAGAGGCAGAGGCTGCCGAACGGGCAGAGGCAGCACGTATCGCAGAAGAAGCGAAAGCTGCTGAAGCGGCTCATATCGCTGCGCAAGCAGAAGCGGCACGCATAGCGGCTGCCGCCGAAGAAGCTGAAGCCTTGCGAATTGCTGAAGCCGTTGAAGCAGCGCGCAGGGCAGAAGCCGCACGGGTGCTTGCAGCTGCTGAAACTGCCCGCGCTTTGGAGGCTGCACGTATTGCCGCAGCGGTAGAAGCGGCGCAGGCAGCGGAAGCGGCGCGACTCGCTGAAGCACAAGAGGCCGCTCGAATCGCCGAAGCCGAAGCTGAGGCCG
>JAGNUJ010000010.1:0-1462 GCA_017987055.1 Giesbergeria sp. | reverse complement strand
GCCGCTCAAGCCGCTCAAGAAGCTGAGACTGCAGCAATTGAGGCCGCCAGAGCCCAAGCACTAGAGCAGGAAAAGAAAGCCAAAACTGAAGCCGACGAAAACTCTGACGATGCTATCAAGGTCATTGGCTCGTTGCGCATTGGCATTCCTTTGTACAACGTCTATTTGAACGAGGCCGATGAGTGGTCGCGCCGTCTGGCAACCAGTTTGCAAGAGTGGTCGCTAGAACTGCACCGTCCGCTGCCAGATACCGCTGTGGCGCTGGCGCACTCGATGGCTGGCAGTTCTGCCACGGTGGGTTTCACTGCGCTGTCGGAAACCGCGCGCTTGCTAGAGCACGCACTCAACCACGCGCAATTACAGCCCAAAGGCTTGCCCGAACAAGCGGCAGTGTTCATAGCTGCCGCCGAAGACATGCGCCGCTTGTTGCACCAATTTGCCGCCGGATTCTTGAAAGAATCGAATCCGCTGGTACTTGAGAATTTGCGCGAAATTCTGCAAACGGAAATCTCGACCACAGTATCGCCATCACTGGACGATCTCGACCGCTACAGCTATAGCGACAGCGACGACGGGAATACAAACACCATAGTCGACAATGGCTCGGGCGAGGCCGACGACGGCGATCCATTTGATTTCGACTTTGACGCGCTGCTCAACGCCGAAGAAACTGCGCTGCTGCAAGCACCTGGGCCGGTCGAGCCGCCACCAGCGCCCGCACCAGTGCAAGACAGTGCGCCCAGCACGCTGACCGCTGCGGTCATTGCTGCAGCGCCTGCAACTCCTATAGCGCCTGCCGCGCCTGCAACGGCAGCGGTCGAAAACATCGACGACGATATTGACGTTTTCGACGTACTCGACCCCGATCTGTTCCCGTTCTTTGAAGAAGAGGCGATTGAGCTGCTGCCGCGTTTGGGCGGCGCTATACGCCAGTGGGTGGCGCGTCCCGAAAACCTGGGCGCCCGCAACGAGGTATTGCGCGCTTTGCACACCCTCAAAGGCAGTGCCCGGCTCGCCGGTGCCATGCGTCTGGGCGAAATGTCGCACCGCTTGGAATCGACCATCGAGCAGTTTGATGCCGAGGCGGTGACTTCAGCGCAGCTAGAGCCCTTGCTGGGCAGTTTTGACGATCTGCAGTCTGACTTTGACACCCTGCGCGCAGTCAGCGCCCAAGCTTTGACCGAGCCGGTGGTGGTGCAGCCGCCGGTTGCAGCTGCTGCTGCGGCTGTTGCTGCTGCTAACGGGTCTCGGTCTCAAGCGCAGGCTGATGCTGAGACGGTGCCTGTGGCTTCGGCTGCGCCCCCCGCTCCCGCCGTGGCAGCGCCGCTGCGTGCGCAGGCCAGCCAGTCGGTACGCGTGCGCGCCCAGTTGCTCGACCGCTTGATCAACCAAGCCGGTGAAGTGATGATCACCCGCTCGCGCATGGAAGCGCGCTTAGGTCAGATCAAGACTTCAATGGATG
>JAGNUJ010000197.1 GCA_017987055.1 Giesbergeria sp. | reverse complement strand
GTGCTGGTGCCGCTGCTGCGGGCTTTGGATGCGCGCGTCGATGTGCTGCTGCTGAGCCACCGCGACAGCGACCACACCGGCGGCGCGGCAGCCGTGCTGGCGCAGCAACCGCAGGCGCAACTCATCGGCTCGATTGAAGACGAACACCATTTGCAAACCCTGCGCCCGGTGCAGCCGTGCGTCGCCGGCCAGCAGTGGCAGTGGGACGGCGTCGATTTTGCTGTGCTGCACCCGCTGGCCGCTGACGTAGCCAGCGGCCAGCGCTCGCGCAACCCCAATACGCACAGCTGCGTGCTGCGCATCAGCACGCCGCAGGGCGCAGTGGCGCTGCTTGCGGGAGATATTGAAAAACCCCAAGAGCGCGCGCTGCTTGAGCGCCAAGCGCCCCTCGCCGCTGATGTGCTGCTGGTGCCGCACCACGGCAGCAAAACCTCGTCGAGCGGTGATTTTTTGGACGCGGTGCAGCCGCGCGTGGCGCTGGTGCAGGCGGCCTACCGCAGCCGCTTTGGCCATCCGGCGGCTGAAGTTATGCAGCGTTATCACGAGCGCGGCATTGCGGTGTGGGAGTCGGCGCATTGCGGCGCGGCGACGTGGCAGTCCACCGATCCAGCGCAGGTGCTGTGCGAACGTGAGCAGCAGCGTCGCTATTGGCAGCACCAGATTGCGCCGTGATTCAGTCTTTGTCTTTGGTATACGCCGGCAAATGCGCCGACGACTGGGTGGCAGAGGCGTAGCGGCGCTGATCGCGCAGCATGAACAGATACAAGCCCTCGACCTTCTCGCGCGCCCACGGGGTTTTGCGCAAAAATTTCAGGCTCGACGCCACGCTGGGGTCGCTTTGAAAGCAGCGCACCGGAATGCGCGCGCCCAGTTCTTCCCAGCCAAAGTAATCGGCCAGCGCTGTCACCATCGCCTCCAGCGTCAGGCCGTGCAGTGGGTTGCGCGGCTGGGCGGGGACTGGCGCGGTGGGGGAGGAATCAACAGATTCGGTCATATCAAGGTGCTGATAAATAAAAAATGATAGCTGCTAGCGCACGTGTCTATTGGGCTAGAGGCCATTTTGATGCACAAAAAACGGGCCGAAGCCCGTTGTGCCGAGTGCGCTGTCAGCCCGCTTGAGGGGTTAGCCCAGCTCGCCCATTTGCGACTGCAGGTAGTTTTGCAGGCCGACTTTGTCGATCAGCTCCAGCTGGGTTTCCAAGAAGTCGATGTGCTCCTCGGTATCGTCCAAGATTTTTTGCAGCAAATCGCGCGAGACATAGTCGCGCACCGCCTCGCAGTGGGCCATGCCGTCTTTGATGGTCGCTTGTGCGCTGGTTTCAGCGCGCAGATCGCAAGCCAGCGCCTCGGGCACGTCTTCGCCAATTTGCAGCTTGCCCAAGTCTTGCAAGTTGGGCAGGCCGTCCAGCATGAAAATGCGGTCCATCAGCAGGTCAGCGTGCTTCATTTCGCCGATGGATTCTTCGTATTCCTTCTTGGCCAGCTTGTCAAAACCCCAGTGTTTGAACATGCGGTAGTGCAAAAAATACTGGTTGATAGCGGTCAGCTCGTTCTTGAGCTGCGCTTGCAGATGGCCAATGACTTGTGCGTCGCCCTTCATGGTGTGGACTCCTTTAGTTGTGTTGCGGTGAAAAGCGCTATTGTGCGTCTCACCCCGCGCGCGAGCTACCAGCGGGGCTATAAGCCGGCTTGTAAATAGTCAATGGCTATTGATTCAATTTAATCAATTCATTAGATTAATCACAGGCTTTGTCCTAAACTGCAGTCTCAGTTCAGCCAGTTATCTGTTTTTTTAACCAAAGGAAAACGCCATGTCCCTGATCAACACGCAAGTTCAGCCCTTCAAAACCGAAGCCTTCGTTAACCGCAACGGCAAGGGCGAGTTCATCACCGTGACCGAAGAGAGCCTCAAGGGCAAATGGTCGGTGCTGATTTTTATGCCTGCCGCTTTCACCTTCAACTGCCCGACCGAAGTCGAAGACGCCGCTGACAGCTACGCTGAATTCCAAAAAGCCAACACCGAGGTTTACATCGTCACCACCGACACGCATTTCTCGCACAAGGTGTGGCACGAGACGTCCGATGCCGTCGGCAAAGCCAAGTTCCCGCTGGTGGGCGACCCGACACACAAGCTGACGCGCGCTTTTGGCGTACATATCGAAGAAGAAGGCTTGGCACTGCGCGGCACTTTCGTCATCAACCCTGATGGTGTCATCAAAACCGCCGAAGTGCATTCCAACGAAATCGCCCGCGACGTGCAAGAGACGCTGCGCAAGCTCAAGGCCGCCCAGTACACCGCCGCTAACCCCGGCCAAGTCTGCCCCGCCAAGTGGAAAGAGGGCGAAAAGACCATTGCTCCTTCGCTGGACTTGGTCGGCAAAATCTAATTTGCCCCTCGTTAGCTGTCAGCTAAGTTGCTGACCAAACGCCCGGGTGCCTGGCGCCCGGGTTTTTTTACGCCAAAAATCACCATTTCAGGAGTTTTCCCATGCTCGACGATACCCTCAAGACCCA
>JAGNUJ010000072.1 GCA_017987055.1 Giesbergeria sp. | reverse complement strand
ACAGTGAAACGACTTAGCGCCGATGATAGTGCGGGTTCCCGTGTGAAAGTAGGTCATCGTCAGGCTCTTAATAGCCCACAATAGCCCCCCTCAGCAATGAGGGGGGCTTTTGTGCGTTTGGGGGCTGAGATAATAGCTTTGCTAAATATGCTGTGTTAACGGTATGTACTTTTAGTGGTTTGTACTCTCTACAGTATGGATTGAATCAGTTACGATTGACGTGAACGTAAACGTTATCCAGCTTGCTGAGATTTTTAGACAATGGCCACCAATTACACCATCAGCGATCTCGCCAAAGAATTTGACCTCACGACCCGTGCTATGCGGTTTTATGAGGATATGGGCTTGTTGCAGCCTGAGCGCACTGGTCCTGGCGGGCGCAACCGCACTTATAGCGCCCGTGATCGCACCCGTTTGAAATTAACGCTGCGTGCCAAACGGCTCGGTTTATCACTTACCGAAGCCAAAGAAATCATCGATTTGTACGATAGCCCGCGCGATACTGGTGTGCAGTTGCATAAATTTTTACTGGTGATTGCCGAGCATCGCCGCCAGCTCGAAGAACAAATGGCTGATTTAGAAGCCAATTTGGATGAACTGCGAGAGCATGAAGAAGAGGCGCTCCAGTTGCTTGCCAAACTAGAGAAAAATCAATCATAATTGACGCTTACGTAAACGTAATATGGAGACATGCAATGGGTGTGACTATGCCGCCATTTGAGCCTCGAAATCCGTTGTACGAGCAGCGGGTTCGCGAGAGTTTTGCCTTGCAAGGCGTTATGCACCACATGGGTGCACAGCTGGGCTTGATCGCTCCCGGAGCAGTTGATATCGAATTGGCTTGGGCAAAAGAATTGACCCAACAACATGGCTTTTTACATGCCGGCGTGGTTTCTGCTGCGCTGGATTCGGCTTGTGGCTATGCCGCCTTCACGCTGATGGTGCCTGAAGCTGAAGTCTTGACCATCGAATTCAAAATCAACTTGCTGGCACCCGCCCAAGGTGAGCGCTTTCGCATGGAAGGCCGCGTACTCAAGCCCGGCCGCACGATTACCGTTTGCGAAGGTCGCGCTTATGCATTGCACGGTGGCGGCGAAAAACTCATCGCCACTATGGGTTGCACGCTGATGGCCATTGCAGGGCGGGCTGACGTGCGTCCACGTAGTTAGTCCATTTTTTTCTTTTTTCCCTATTTTTATTCGGAGATTCTCCATGAGTATTGCACTCGACATGCCGGGCCTGAACTTCCAGTTGGGCGAAGAAATCGATGCTTTGCGCGATGCTGTGCGCGACTTTGCGCAGGCTGAAATTGCGCCGCGTGCGGCAGAAATCGACCACTCGGACCAATTTCCGATGGACCTGTGGCGCAAGATGGGTGACTTGGGCGTGCTGGGCATTACCGTGCCAGAAGAAGATGGCGGCGCTGACATGGGCTACTTGGCGCACATGGTGGCGATGGAAGAAATCTCGCGCGCTAGCGCCTCAGTCGGTTTGTCGTATGGCGCGCACAGCAACCTGTGCGTCAACCAAATCAATCGCAACGGCAATGCGGCGCAAAAAGCCAAATACCTCAGCAAATTGATCAGCGGTGAGCATGTCGGCGCGCTGGCGATGAGCGAGCCCGGTGCCGGCTCTGACGTCATCAGCATGAAGCTCAAGGCCGAAGACAAGGGCGGTTACTACCTGCTCAACGGCAGCAAGATGTGGATTACCAACGGCCCTGACGCCGACACGCTGGTGGTTTACGCCAAAACCGAGCCAGAGTTGGGCGCACGCGGCGTCACCGCTTTCTTGATTGAAAAAGGCATGACGGGTTTTTCCGTTGCGCAAAAGCTCGACAAGCTCGGTATGCGCGGCAGCCATACGGGCGAGCTGGTGTTCCAAGACGTCGAAGTGCCGGCAGAAAATATTTTGGGTGGCCTGAACATGGGCGCCAAAGTGCTGATGAGCGGCTTGGACTACGAGCGCGCTGTGCTGACCGGTGGCCCGCTGGGCATCATGCAATCGGTGATGGACAACGTGCTGCCTTACATCCACGACCGCAAGCAGTTTGGCCAAAGCATTGGCGAGTTCCAACTCATCCAAGGCAAGGTGGCTGATATGTACACCGTGCTGCAGGCGGGGCGCTCGTTTGCCTACACCGTGGCCAAAAACCTCGACATGCTCGGCAGCGACCACGTGCGCCAAGTTCGCAAGGACTGCGCCAGCGTGATTTTGTGGACAGCCGAAAAAGCCACTTGGATGGCCGGCGAGGGCGTGCAAATTTTTGGTGGCAACGGCTACATCAACGAGTACCCGCTCGGCCGCCTCTGGCGCGATGCCAAACTGTACGAAATTGGCGCTGGCACCAGCGAAATTCGCCGTATGCTGATTGGCCGCGAGCTGTTTGCGGAAACTTGCTGAGCAAGTTGATATTTTTTTAGACAGAAGGAACGCCCATGGGTGCGACGTCGATTGAGGAGCTGTTTGACCACAACCGGAAGTGGGCAGCGCAAGTAGAGCGGGAGCGCCCGGGATTTTTTACCTCGCTGATGGAGCAGCAAAATCCGCGCTATATGTGGATTGGCTGCTCCGACAGCCGCGTGCCGGCCAACCAAATCACCGGGCTGGAGCCGGGCGAAGTGTTTGTGCACCGTAACGTCGCTAACGTGGTGATTCCGACCGACCTCAATTGCCTTTCGACCATTCAGTACGCCGTCGATCAACTGCACATCCAGCACCTGATGGTCGTTGGCCACTACGGCTGCGGCGGGGTGTTGGCGGCGCTGAACGACATCCGCGTTGGCCTGTCGGACAACTGGATTCAGCATGTCAAAGACGTGCGCGACAAGCACCGCAAAGTCATTGCGGCCACTGCCCCTGAGTGGCGCCACGATGTGCTGTGTGAACTCAATGCGATTGAGCAGGTGCTCAATATTGCGCACACCACGGTGATGCAAGACGCTTGGACGCGCGGTGAAAAAGTCACCGTACACGGCTGGTGCTATGGCCTGAAAGACGGGCTGATTAAAAACCTCAATATGTCGGTCAGCAGCAAAACTGGGCTGTACGACATCTACGACGCAGCGGTTCTCGGCGTGGCCGCAGCGCAGCGTTGATTGCATTCCTCTTTGAATTGGAGATACCCCATGACAACTACCAATACCCTTGCCGACCCTATCGTCATCGTCGGAGCCGCGCGCACGCCGATGGGCGCATTCCAAGGCGATTTTTCGGCGCTAGCGGCGCACGATTTGGGCGGCGTAGCGATCAAAGCCGCCGTGGCGCGCGCTGCAGAAGGCAGCACGTTCGGCGCTGATGCCGTCGGCGAGGTGCTGTTTGGCAACTGTTTGATGGCTGGCCAAGGCCAAGCACCGGCGCGCCAAGCCGCCTTCAAAGGCGGGCTGCCCAAAGAAGCCGGCGCGGTGACGCTGTCGAAAATGTGTGGCTCTGGCATGAAGGCCGCGATGATGGCGCACGACATGTTGCTGGCCGGCACGCACGACGTGATGGTCGCTGGCGGCATGGAAAGCATGACCGGCGCGCCGTATTTGCTGCAAAAAGGCCGTGGCGGCTACCGCATCGGCCACGACCGCATTTTTGACCACATGATGCTCGACGGCCTCGAAGACGCTTACGAGCCTGGCCGCTCAATGGGCACGTTTGGCGAAGACTGCGCCGCCAAATACGGCTTCACCCGCGCACAGCAAGATGCGTTTGCCACCGCCAGCGTCGAGCGCGCCAAGGCCGCGATTGCCGCCGGTGCTTTCACCGCTGAAATCGCTCCCGTCAGCGTGAAAAGCCGCGCCGGCGAAGTGCTGGTGTCGATGGACGAAGGCCCGGGCAAGGTCAAGCTGGACAAAATTCCCACGCTCAAGGCCGCGTTCAAAAAGGACGGCACCATCACGGCGGCGTCCAGCTCATCGATCAACGACGGCGCTGCGGCGCTGGTGCTGATGCGCCAGTCCACTGCCAACAAGCTCGGCTGCAAACCGCTGGCGCGCATCGTCAGCCACGCCACCCACGCACAAGAACCCGAATGGTTCGCCACCGCCCCGCTGGGCGCAACGCAAAAAGCGCTGGCCAAAGCCGGCTGGAACGCCACCGATGTCGATCTGTGGGAAATCAACGAAGCCTTTGCCGTGGTGCCAATGGCGCTGATGCACGACCTGCAACTGCCGCACGACAAAGTCAACGTCAACGGCGGTGCCTGCGCGCTGGGCCACCCGATTGGCGCCAGCGGTGCGCGCATCTTGGTGACTTTGATGTACGCACTGCAAGCGCGCGGCCTGAAAAAAGGCTTGGCCACGCTGTGCATCGGCGGCGGCGAGGCCACGGCGATGGCGATTGAGTTGGTTTAAAAACTACTAAATTAATAGCTAATAGCGCCCGTATTTAAAGGGCTGGAGGCCAATTTGATGTATAAAAATACTCCCGTAGCGCTGGTGATTGGCGCCTCGCGCGGCTTGGGCCTCGAATGCGTGCGCCAGTTGCTGGCTTCGGGCGCGCGCGTGATTGCCACGGTGCGCAGCGATGCCGCGCGGGCGCAGTTGCAAGCTCTGGGCGCCCAAGTGTTGACGGTGGATGTGGCCGACCCGGCCAGCATCAGCAGCCTGTCGTGGCAGCTCGATGGCGAAAAAATCGACCTCGGGCTGTACGTCGCTGGCGTCTCGCGCCACCCGAGCGCGACCATGCCGCCGACGCAGCAAGACTTTGACGCCGTCATGCACACCAACGTGCTCGGCGCGATGCAGGCGATTCCTCAAGTGGCGCCGTTGGTGGAAGAGGCCGGTGGCGTGTTCGCCTTCGTCTCCTCTAGCATGGGGCAAATTGCCAGCGTCACCGACAGCCACGGCTGGCTGTACCGCACCAGCAAGGCGGCGCTAAACATGGCCGTTGCCGCCGCGCAGCACGATTACCCGCGTGCCACGCTGCTGACGATTGCCCCCGGCTGGGTGCAAACCGAGATGGGCGGTGCCGATGCTCCGTTGACCGCCGAGCAAAGCGTGCGCGGCATGCTCACCACCTTAGCCAGTGTGACTGAGGCCGACCGGGGTCAGTTGTTGCACCACGACGGCAGCCGCGCTACCCACTGGTAATCGGTCGCTATTTGTTCGCGTTGCATTTTTTATAAAAATAAATCTCTATGCTGCTGACCCAAGACCAAGAAATGATCCGCGACGCGGTGCGCGACTTTGCCCAGCAAGAGCTGTGGCCGCACGCCGCGCGCTGGGACAAAGAGCACCACTTCCCCAAAGATGTCCACCAAGGCCTGGCCGCGCTGGGTGCCTATGGCATTTGTGTGCCGGAAGAATTTGGCGGTGCGCAGCTCGATTACCTCTCGCTGGCAGTGGTGTTGGAAGAAATTGCCGCCGGCGACGGTGGCACCAGCACCGCCATCAGCGTGACCAACTGCCCGGTCAACGCCATCTTGCTGCGCTACGGCAACGCCCAGCAAAAGCGCGACTGGCTGACGCCGTTGGCGCAGGGCCAAATGCTCGGCGCCTTTTGCCTGACCGAGCCGCACGTTGGCTCGGACGCCTCGGCGCTGCGCACCACGGCGGTGAAAGACGGCGACGAATACGTTATCAACGGCGTTAAGCAGTTCATTACCAGTGGCAAAAACGGCGATGTGGCCATCGTGATTGCCGTGACCGACAAAGGCGCCGGCAAAAAAGGCATGAGCGCTTTCATCGTGCCGACCAGCAATCCCGGCTACGTCGTGGCGCGGATTGAAGAAAAACTCGGCCAGCACAGCAGCGACACGGCGCAAATCAATTTTGACCACTGCCGCATCCCCGCCGAAAACCTGATTGGCGCCGAGGGCGAGGGCTACAAAATTGCGCTCGGTGCGCTGGAAGGCGGCCGCATTGGCATTGCGGCGCAAAGCGTCGGCATGGCGCGCAGCGCGTTTGACGTGGCGCTGGCGTACTCGAAAGAGCGCGAAAGCTTTGGCACCGCCATTTTTAACCACCAAGCGGTGGGTTTTCGGCTGGCCGACTGCGCGACGCAACTCGAAGCGGCGCGCCAGCTGATTTGGCACGCTGCTGCGCTGCGCGACGCGGGCCGCCCCTGCCTGAAAGAAGCGGCAATGGCCAAGCTGTTCGCCAGCGAAGTGGCAGAAAAAATCTGCAGCGCTGCCATCCAAACCTTGGGTGGTTATGGCGTGGTGAACGACTTTCCGGTCGAGCGCATTTACCGCGACGTGCGCGTCTGCCAAATCTACGAAGGCACCAGCGACGTGCAAAAAATCATCATCCAGCGCGCACTGGCTTGATTTTGCTATAGATTAAATAGCTGCAAATCCTTGCTGAATAAGCGCTGGAAGCCAAAAAATCCCTATGCCATATCTGTGGCATAGGGATTTTTTTATGGCGATGCCGTGCTCCATTGCGCTGCCCGGCTTTGGCGACCACGGCATGCAGGATGCCGAGGGCAACCCCTGCGCCCTCAAAACGGCGGAAGACTTCTTTCTGCGCGGCCTGGCCAACATGGCGTTTGCCGGTGGCAAAGCCGTGCCGCCGGCCAGCGACGACGACATGCTGGTCACCGGCGTGGACCGCTACCAGCCGCTGCTGCAGGCGCAGCTCAAAGACGATGAGTGGCGCCAAGTGGCGATGCTGATGACGCGCGGCGGCCGCTTTGACAAGATTGAGGCGGCGTGGAAGGGCCAGCACATCCGCAAAGCGCACGCGCCGGCGCTGCAGGTGTGGATGGAAGATGTGGCCAAAATGCGCCACTCCATGACTGGCGAGCGCCTGAGCGGCTGCCCGACGTATTTCCCCACCCGCTTGGCCGACGGCAGCGCGATGCGCGAACATTTCCCCGAAGACCAGTGGCCGATGCTGATGACCTCGTACAAATCCAATCTGATGAGTTCGATGTCGATTGGCGTAGCGCGCCTGCGCCAAGTCCACCCGCACAACCCGGTGTCGGTCAACCGCGAAGATGCGGCGCGTCTGGGCGTGAAAAACGGCGACACCGTGCGCATCACCACCCCCGGCAGCAGCATGCTGGCCACGGCCTTGGTGCGTGACGGCGTCATCTCTGGCGCGCTGGCGGTGGAATACGGCTACGGCCACACCGAGTTGGGCGCGCGTGCGCACACGGTGGACGGCAAAGTGCTGCCGAACAACCCGCAGCACGCCAACGGCGTCAACCTCAACGACTTGGGTTTTGCCGACCCTTCGCGCGCGCCAGACCAACGCAACGTGTGGATTGATTGGGTTTCGGGCGCGGTGGTGCGCCAAGGCTTGCCAGCGCGCATCGAGCGGGTTTAATTAAATAGATAGCTGCTAGCGCACGTTTTTAAAGCTTTTCAGCATCTTTTAATGCTGAAAACCAATGAATACGTGCGCTACTAGCTCATTTTTTTATAACACTGGCAGCGCTCACAAATCGCCCATCGCTGCTTTGGTTAGCGCTGGCATCAAAAGGAGAAGTCTTTGTATAATCGCAGGCTTCGCAGCGCTTGCGCAGCTCCGCGGCGAAGTGTGTGTCTATCGAAAGATAGATGTGCAATTACCACCTAAGAGGTTTCCATCAAAGAGAAACGCCGACCGTGGAAAAGAGCTCCAAGGATGCTAGCCCCTTCTGGCTGGTCGAACCCTCGAAAGAGAAAACTCATGAAAACTTTCAGCGCCAAACCCGCTGAGGTCGTACACGAGTGGTT